>VGTL01000005.1 GCA_016874675.1 Methanobacteriota archaeon
GGACACGGTGCCGTCCGTCCCTTTCTGCCTTGCTGCCCCGCATACGATCGGTGAGCTCGCATGGCCCAGCTCCGCCTCGGCCGCATGACCCTCCACTGGTGCGCGCGCTGCGGCGTGCCCCTAATCGAGAAGGTTCCCTGCGGGCTCTGCGGCGGGCCCCCGGCGCCGGTGGCGCTCACCCCGCCGGGGGACGCCCGGCCGGCCTTCCCGTTCGACGTCGGGATGGTCCGCTCTATAGCGGAGGAGCGGTTCGGCCCGGGCGCCGGGAGCGTCCTCCTGCCGGACGGGGAGATCGTCCTGCTCAACCGCATTCCCGACCTGGACCGGACGGACGAGGTCATAGCCGGCGGGGAGGTCCTGGCCAACCTGACCTGGGTGCTGGGAAAGGGGTTCGTCCTCCAGCTCCGGATGGCCGGGGCCGGTCGGGTGTGGGAGGGGGCCGCCGGGAGCGGCCGGACCGGGGAGCTCCGCTCCTGGGTGGTCGCCGACCGGGGCGCCGTGCCCTCCATCCTGGACGGCTCGAACCTGCTGGGGCCCGGCGTGACCGACTGCGCTCCCGGGATCGCCCCGGGAGACGAGGTCCTGGTGGTCGAGGAGACGGGGAGCGGCAGGGCCCTGCTGGGTACCGGCATGGCCAGGATGTCCTCGGAGAGCATGGCCGCGCTGTCCAGGGGGAACGCGGTCAAGGTGAGGTGGGTCCGCCAAAAGGACGCTCCCCCGACGGGGGCGCCCGCGACGGTCGCCCGCACCTGGGAGGATGCCCTCCGGGCCAACGAAAAGGCACTGGGGGGGCTCGTGTCCCGGGCCGCGGATTTCATCCGGGAGGGCGTCTCCCGGCTGCAGAAGCCCGTCGCCGTGTCGTACAGCGGCGGGAAGGACAGCCTGGCGACGCTCCTGCTCGTCCTGGACGCCGGCCTGCGGCCGAAGGTGCTCTTCGTCGACACCGGGCTCGAGTTCCCCGAGACGGTCGGAAACGCCCGGAGCACCGCCGCGCTCTTCGGGCTGGAGCTGCTCTCGGAGGAGGCCGGGGAGGCGTTCTGGGAGAACCTGCCCCGTTTCGGCCCGCCCGGGCGCGACGCCCGCTGGTGCTGCAAGTGCTGCAAGCTGGGCCCCGTCACCCGGCTGATAGCGAGGGAGTTCCCGGACGGCGTGCTGTCGTTCATCGGCCAGAGGCGCTACGAGTCGGAGGCGCGGGCCTCCAAGGGCCCGGTGTGGAAGAACCCCTGGGTCCCCGGACAGACCGGCGCGTCGCCCATCCAGGACTGGAGCTCGCTGCAGGTGTGGCTCTACATCTTTTCCAAAAAGGTCCCCCACAACCCCTGGTACGGGAGGGGACTGGACCGCATCGGGTGCTACCTTTGCCCGGCGACGAACCTTGCCGACCTGGAGCTCGTGCGAAGGGCCTTCCCCGGCTACGGGAGGTGGCAGGAGAGGCTGCGGGAGCTTCCGTCCCCCTGGCGGGATTACGGGCTTTGGAGGTGGAGGTGGCTTCCCCGGGGCGTCCGGGAGCACCTGGCGCAGAGGGGGATAGAGCCTGGGGAGGCACCGCGGTACCCGCCACGTCTTTCGCTGGAGGCGAAAGAGCCCGCGCCCGACGGAGGCGGCGTGCTGGCGGAGGGGAGGTTCTCCAGGGCGCTCGACCTGGAGAGGCTGGCCGGACGGCTGCGGGCGCTGGGCAAAACGGCCCTGGAGGGGGACCGGCTCTCAGTCGGGGAGTGGGCCGAGGTCGGCCGCGATGGGTCGGTCCGGGTCCGGGGCGCGGACGGGGCCCAGGCGCGCCAGCGCGTCGAGCTGCTCCGGGAGGCGGTCCTCCGTTCCGAGGAGTGCGCCGGCTGCGGCGTTTGCACCGGCAGGTGCAGGGAGGGCGCCGCCCGGGTCGAGAGGGGGCGGATGGTCATCGACCCGGACAGATGCACCCAGTGCGGGGCGTGCCTGACCGGCCCGTGCCCGGTGGCGACATATTCGCCGGAGGCGCAGGAGGACGTTGGATAGGCGGCAATGGGCGCCTTAGGCCAGAATCGGCATGGCCAGCGCAATCACGACGATGGCCGATACAATCGTCAGCCGGCACCCGGCGCCCAGCACCCGGCGCCCGGCACCCGGCGCCCGGTCGTCATATCGGCTTGGGCCCGAAGAACTGCGACCGGTAGTTCTCGGCCGCCTTGCGCTTCAGGATGCGCTCGGTGGCCTCCTTGTTGTCCATGGCGTAGCGGTCCTTGGGGTTGATCTTGAGGACGATCTCGTAGACCTTTATGGCCTCCTCGTGGCGCTTGAGGTCGTCCAGGGCGTTGGCCTTGTCGTTCAGGGCCGCGGTGTCCTTCGGGTTGAGCTCGACTATCCGGTCGTAGCACCTGATGGCGTCCTCGGTCCGGTTGAGGATGCGCAGCGTGAACCCCTTCCTCCGCCAGGCGTCGATGTTGTCGGGCCGCAGCTCTATGGCCCGGTCGAAGCAGGAGAGGGCCTCGTCGACCTTGCGGAGGCAGCGCAGCGACACGCCCCGCAACATCCAGACGGTGACGTCGCCGGGGTTGAGCTCGGCGCAACGGCGAAAGGCGGCCTCGGCGCGGTCGTAGGCGCCGGCGTTGTAGTGCTGCATGGCCAGCGCGTTGCAGGAGGTGAAGTCGTTGGGGAGCTCGGCCGGCGAGGACGCGGGCGAGGGCGCCCCGGCCGGTTTGACCGCCAGCGTCTGCATTATGGGCTTCCCGCCGGAGGGCGCGCCGGGCCTTGGGGCCGGCTGGGCCGGCGGACCGCCGGTGGGGACGCTGAGCGTCGCGCCCGGCTTCCGGTGCTCCCCGGGCGTGGTGCCCGCCGGAACGAAATCCATCTTCTCCTTCTGCGGCAGGAGCATCGTTGCATGCCGCCGGCGCTGCTCCTCGGCCGGGGAGAGCCGGCGGCAGCGGGCGCACAGCTGGTAACTGTCATGGTTCGGAGAGCGGCAGTAGGGGCATATCTTCATGGCGGTTTCGGCGCGAGATGGGGCCGACCCGATAAATAACTATCGATACGGATGTCGAGAATGGAACGGCAGGGTGCAGGGTGCGGGGCGCCGGGCGCAGGGGGCAAGGGGCAGGGCCCAGGTTCCAGGGTTCAGGGTTCAGGGTTATGGGTCAGGGCGTGGAGGTCGTCGCTCCCCTGCACCCTGCCCCCCGGACCCTGCACCCTGTTCGCCGCCAGGCGGCGGCGTATGCGCAGGAGGCCGATGGCGACGAGCGTTGCGCCCGCGGCGGCACCTCCGGCGCCCAGCGCCCAGGCGACGTCTTGTGTCAGGAGCGGCGCCCCGGACGCCGGGCCCGCCGTGGCGTTGGTGGCGTTGACCCACCGGCCGGGGGTGAACGTCAGGGAGGTCATGACGATGTCGTCCACGGGATGGTCCTTGAGGAGGGGCCGCTTGCTGCCGTAGGTCGGGCAGGCCGCTATCTTCTTGGCGAGCTCGAGCCCGCCCACGACCAGGCCGAACACGGCGTAGTTCCCGTCGAGAGAGTGCTGCGGCCCGTCGCAGATGTAGAACTGGGAGGAGGCGGAGTCGGGGTCCTGGCTCCGGGCCATGCCGACGGCGCCGTCGATGTGGGTCAGCGTCCCGTTTATCTCCAGGGGGATCGTCTGGCCCGAGCCGCCCCAGCCGTCGTCGTAGGGATTGCTGTTCTTGCTGTTGGGGTCGCCCGTCTGCGCCACGAAGTCGTCGATGCAGCGGTGGAACTTGCACCCGTCGTAGAACTTGGTGGCGGTGAGCCTGATGAAGTTTCCCGTCGTTACCGGGGCGCCCTCCTCGTAGAGCATGATGGTGATGTTGCCCCCAAGGGAGTTCCAGGTCACGTCGATTTCCACCGTGGCGTTGACATAGCCCCCTCCGACCTCGCAGGACTCGTCCGTGCAGGGGGGCTCGGACGCGGCCGCGGGAAGGGCGGCGCCCGGCGCCAGGAGCAGGGCCAGTGCCAGCACGAGCGCGCGGCGGAGGGGCATCGGACGTTCTAGCACTTTCCGATTATTTAAATTCTATGAGGGGCAGAAAAACAAGGCGCCTTGAACAGAAAAACGTCGAAATTGTGACCAGGAACGAAAACGTCGCCTCACGGCAGGGGGGAGGGCGACAGGGGGACCGGCTCCTCCTCCCGCTTGCGGCGCGCCCTTGAAACGGCGGCCTGGGCGGCGGCCCCGACGATTGCCAGGACCATGAGGACATAGACCACGTAGGTCAAGACCGTCGGCTTGAGGAAGAAATCGAGAAGCTGCCTCCACCAGGGCGTCTCCGGGGGCTTGGGGGGTATGTAGTTCACCGTGGCCACGAGGGTCAGGGAGTTGGTCTGCCCGGTCTGGTTGCCGGGCGTGGTGACGCTGCCCGAGACCGTGACGGTCAGTGATGTCCCGTTGGCGGCGTCGCGGGGGCAGGAGACCACGAGGTTCACCGTGCGGGTGTAGTTGGCCGGGATGGTCAGGTTGGAGAGGGCCAGCTCCACGATCCACCCATTCTTGTCGGGTGTCGAGTTGGCAAGGTGCACCGAAACCTGCGAGGTGCCGTTGTTGAAGACCGATATCCTGAAAGTCGCGGCCTCGTTGGGCTTGCACGGCTGGGTGACATTGTCGACGGAGAGTTTGACGTCTATGATGTCCGCCCCGCTGGAGCCGCGGATGATGTAGTCCTTCCCGAAGCCGCTGTTGGGGCCCCGGTCCTCTATCCGCCGCTCGCTGTCGCCGAAGTTCCGGTTGTACACGGCGGCCCAGGTCTTGGTGAGATGGGTGCCGGCGGTCAGGTTGGAAAAGTGGGTCTTCTGGACCAGCCAGGAGATGAGGTGGTCGTTGGGGCTGTAGGTGCAGCCGCTGAGGGAGGCCATCTGGGTCTCGACCGTCGTGGTACCCTTGTACTCGACGGACCGGATCTCGTATTGGATTGTGAAGCCGAACGGGCCGTGCACCGGGACCCTGCAGACCACCGTGTAGTTGTCCCCGGCGACGCTGAAGTAGACCTGGTACTCCGTGGTCGGGGCGTTGGTGAGGTCGTTGGGGTTGGTGTAGGATTCCAGGGCGGTCAGGTTCAGGCTGACCTTGAAGCTGTCGTTGGTCTCCGTGTGGAAGAAGGCGGCGGTGAGGTCGCGCGAGTCCTTTCCGGAGGCGGAGTCGCCCTTGACGTCGGTCACCTCGGGCTGGGCCTCGGAGGCCGTCGCCGCGAAGGCGGCGAACAGGGCCGGAAGAACGAGCAGCCCTGCCAGTAACAGGCCGACCTTCCTGATGTCGCTCACCTTTACTATGTAAATATATAGGCCCTATTTATGCCTATTTGTAATGATATCAAGGCGCAAGGCGCAGGGCGCGAGGGACGAAGGCGCAAGGGGCGATGGCGCAGGGCGCAAGGGACGACCGTGAAAGGCCGGCAGCGGCCGGTCTTTTAGGCCGAGACGAGCGAAGCTCGCCTGCGGAAGGCAGAAAGGGAGGGCAGGAAGGCAGCAAGGGGACGACGGAAGATTGGAGGCACGTTCCCCGTTCCGTCCCTTGATGCCTTGATGCCCTGACGCCTCCCTTTCTCCCTTGTCGCCTTCCATCTCGCGCCCTGCGATCCTACGCCTTTTTCCTCCAGTGCCTGAACTCGCAGACCTCCATCCGGAACGGCTCGCCGGTCCCGAAGCACCGGGCCATCTCGATGACGACGGCCCGGAACTCGTCTTCGGAGAGCTGCGTCTTCATCACGTTCACCCAGTAGGCCGCCACGACCAAGCGGCTCCCGTCGCCTGGCATTGGGTGGTCGTAGGTCAGGTCCCACGGGCGTCCCAGGTTCTGGATGTCGACCGCCACCCCCGTGTAGTGGCACCGGAAGCTGTCCGTGGCCGGGTCGTATGCCTCCTTGAGCGCCTGGAGCTTGACCATGCTGAAGTCGGGGGCGTCCGCCATCTTGTGGCACCGGGCGCAGTAGAGGGTGTTGGGCACGGGAGGCTTCTCGCATATCGGGCACTCGTCTGCGCGCCAGGCCCGGAAGGGCGGGACGCCGGCAATGCGCGGCGGCTTGATGGGCGCGCGGTTCCAGTACCGGAACCTGAGGGCCTTCCTGTCGACCGCGGTCCCTTGCTGGAAACGGCGAGCCAGCGCGAGAACGGCCCTGCGGGCCTCGGTGTCCGTCAGGTCCGATATCATCGCGTTGTAAAACGAGCAGGAGACCTTGATCTTGCCGCGCTTTTTGGGAATGGGGTGGTGGAAGGTGAGGGCATCGGGCGCGTCCTGGTCGGTCTCGTTGAGAGGGATGTTCAGATATGTGCAGGTGAAGATGTCCCGCGCCGGGTCGTAGCGCGCCTTGAGCGTCTTGACGCGGGCGCGAATCTCCTTGCGCACGGAGCACCATTTGTGGCAACGGGCGCAGTAGCTGTGGCGCGCTGATATCGGCGGCTTCCTGCAGACCTGGCATTCTTCAGGCATGGCGAGACCAAGCGGTGGATGGGACCCTAGGGTATTTGGGGGTTTTGGGCGGCGGCAGGAGGTCGGTCGTCCGATGCTTGGACTGCACCATCGATCTCCTTGGCCGCCAACCCCCTGACTATTTTCCGCATTTTCTTCTCCCGGCCCATGCCAGCATAGAGGAACGCCTCGTCGCGCGAAGCCGGATTCGTCTCCGGCGGCTTAAGGTTTGACCAGTGGAAGGCCGGTATCAGGTTTATGATGGGCCAATGCCATCCGGTGCTGGAATTCGATGGTCGGGAAATGCGCCTCCTGCGGGAAGAGGAAGGGGATGAGGGATTGCCCCGCGCTCGGAAGGAGGATATGCCCGCGCGGCGGGATGGGGCATTGCCCAGTTCACGGCGGGGAAGCGGCGGGATGAGGCGGGGGGCGGTGGCGGGGATCGATTTTCCGGGGTATGGTATTGGATGAGGCCGGGCGGGAGGGGCGTAGATGTCCGCTGGCGGAGGCTGGGGCCGATAAACGGTGGCCCCTTGAGATGACGCGCCACCGAGTGGGTCGAGGGGGCGCCTGCGATGCGAGCCCGTGGCTAGCCCGGGCTCGCGAGCAGGCGCACGAAACAGAAGGATTTGCGATGGCACGGAAACAATTCCGGGGCGACGGCCGAAGCTTCTTCCGCCCCAGCGGCCGGTTGCCGGCCCGGTTCCCGGCCTTCACGGAGCTTGCCCGGGGAATATTTTCCAGGCCTGAAGCCTACCAAGCCGGCGGCTTCGCCGCCGGGCAACTGTTTTTGGGGGCGGAAAGAAAAATGGAGGGTCGTGGGCGATGAGCGGAGGCTTTCGGACGGGGCGGGGAGATGCGGGCTGGGAGGTCGACACCGGTGGGAGATTGAGATCTGTTGCCGGAGACGGAGGACGGTCGATGGAGGGTCGAGGGGGAGACGGGGAGGGTTTGGGCAAAAGCGGGGAAATGAGAATATATATTTATTTCTGTATCTTGAAAATACCTGGACCTTGCCTAACGGTAAGAAGTTGAGCTCTATATTGACTATTTCCAAGGGGTATACCGGTGGTAGTCCTAAGATCGCTTTGTTTTACTATATCTACATCCATGGCTTGGCCGGTTTTATAATTGAAAATCCATATCAACCGGGCGCGGCGGCCCCGCCGGTTAAGACCGGCGGTATGTGCGGCTGCGGCCGCAGCCGCCGCGCCCGTTTTTCTCGCTTCAGCAGGCGAACCTGTCCAGCTTCGTCTGGCCTGCCACGTCCATCGGCACCCGCGGCGCTCCTTGGTATGCCGGCGACCACATGTGTCCGCCCCAGAACCTCTCGCGTCGTAATTCCGGGAAGTCCCGAAGCACCTCCCTCGCGCACCGCCCTTTCAGGAGCTGGATTACCTTGGACAACGGCTTCCAGGCCCCCATTGAAATACCATATGGACATGATCCTTGTCTATTCCCATTTCCAGGATCTTCAGTCCCGTCTTTTCACTCCACGCCCTCTCCGTTTCCCTGAAGCTCTCCAGAGCTCTCGCCATCACTACCCCCTTTCCAAATATCTTGTGCCTGTACTTCACCGCGTAGTTCACATGCGCCACCTGCACTCCCAGGCTCGAGCTATAGCTCACCTTCTCGATTTTCATGACCATATTCGCACCTCCGAAAAGTTTTTCCCCTTCGAGAGCTATCGCTCGCTTGCCTCACTCGTCGAGGGCGAGCGTGTAACCCTCGCCCCCGACATTTTCCTGGCAGGACAAAAAGGCTACTGCCGATTATGCCTGGCTGTCACGCCACCGGTTGAAACCGCAGACATTCCACCGCCTTCCTGAAACAGGCTCGCAAGCCTGGTTCAGGGACGAACGCGCTTCCATCAGGAAGCGCGGAGTTCAGGCGGTGGATTGTCTGGGGGACCGCAAACGAGCGCAGGGCGCTCGTTTCGGCCGAGAAGACCAGCAGGTCTTCTACGGAAACGAGCGGCGAGCAGCCCCGCCCGGAGGGCGGGCATGCCACCGGGTTCCACGGTTTGGCCCGGGGGCCAAATTGTGGAACGAACGCACAATCCGCAGATTGTGCGGAGTTCAGCCGGTGGTGCTGCGAGCCGGTCGTTTGACACCGGTGGAAAAGCCCCGGTGGGTTTTTATGACGGTGATTCGCCCGTTTTGTCCAAACTCATTATCAAGGGCCGGTCGTGGACTCCTCCCTTGTCCCTTGCGCCTCCACCCTTGCGCCTCAAGCCTTGCGCCCTGCGCCTCCGCAGGCGGCCTTCAGGCCGCCAAGGCGAGGCGGCCCGAAGGGACGCCGGGTGCGCCTCGCGCCTTGTATTCAGTCCTTCCTGCGCCCCAGCGCCACGGCCGCCACCGCCGCCCCGGCCACGGCCGCCAGGACCCACACGGCCTCGAAGCCCGGCGTGAGCTTGGCGTTGACCTTGACGTTCAGGTGTGAGGTCGCCGAGGCGGTGGCGTCCGACACCTTCAGGGTGATGTTGTGCTTTCCGGCCTTGAGCTTCGAGTAGTTGAACTCCATCCCGGTGCCCAGGAGCTTGGTCCCCTCGTACCACTGGAAGACCAGCGGGTCGCCGTCGGGGTCCGAGCCCATCCCGATGAAGCTGATCCGCTTGCCCTCCTCGAACGCCGAGCCCTCCGGCGGGAAGGTTATCCGCACGTCCTCCGGGGCCCGGTTGACGTTGACCACCGTGACGTTCCACTGGGCCGTGACCTGGGTGATGGTGTCGTTGACCGTGACCCGCACCACGAGGAGCTTGGAGCCCTCGAGGGTCGTCACGGTCTCATAGTCGGTTTCGAAGAGGTACTCCAGGCCCGGCGTCTGGTTGGTCGGGCCCACCGCCCAGCGCACCTTGAGCTGGGCCTGGGGGGTCTCCCGGTCCGAGGCGTCTATCTTGAACCGGACCGACTCGCCCTCGGATATGGTCACCGACCAGTTGGCGGGGGCCAGCGGCCTGAGCGTCGGGGGTTCGTTGACCCAGAGCGTCTCGACCGTAAGCCTCATCACGCCCTTGAGCCCGTGGGAGCAGCTGACGTTGAACTCCAGGATCTCTATTCCGAAGAACCCGGCGCGGGGCGTGATGTTGGCCAGGCTGCCGGTGAGCCTCACGGTGTAGTTCTGGCTCGCCGAGACGTACTCGAATGTGAACGTGTCGCCGGGCAGGTTGGAGCTCACGTTGGAGGCGAGGTTGATTGTGACCCCCGGGCCGTCCTCGTCCATAACGAGCCTGGGCGGGTCGGTGACCGTGAGCTTCTCGTTGATGATCTCGCGCACCTCGACCGTGACCATCACCGGGTCGGAGACGAGGACCTCGAGGTCGCTTGCGGTGAAGTACATGATCTCGGTGCCGACGAATCCAATGTTCGGGACGAACATCACGGCACCCGTGGGGTAGTACTGGTTCTCGATCTCCTTGGGGAAGGAGACCCGGATGTTCTCGTTGCCCGTGACGTTGTAGAACAACCGGTCGCCCGGGTCCGGGTCCCGGAACACGGAGGTCAGGTTGAGCTGGTCGAAGTCGGGCTTGCCCTTCTCGAGGACTATCGGGTCTATCTCGGACCTGATCACCTCGGGCCTGTGGTTTATCCCCCTCACCCAGACCTGCTTGACGTTCGTGGTCGTCGTCTCCCCGTACGGGTCAGTGGCGCTGATGTCCATGGAGAAGTAGCCGCGCCAGCCGCTTGCCGGTGTCATCGTCACGGTCCTCAGGGGGTCGTCGCCCACCGTGACCGTTATGTTGTCCTGCCAGCCGTCGAGCAGCGGGGTGACGGTGTAGGTCAGCGGGTCGTCCTCCGGGTCGTAGAAGACGTTGACCAGCCGGATGCTGGTGTCGCTGGTGTTCTCCCAGAAGGTGATGTTGGGCACCGAGGCGGCGAGCTGCGGGGGCGAGTTCGTGAAGACCTCCAGGTCGTATCCGCCGGCCCACCGCGTGAGGTTGAGCTGGACGTAGAAGTTGCCGGCCTCCAGCATGCGGGCGTTGGCGTTGGCCACCGGGTCCGCCAAATTGTCGGTGGGGTCGGGCGGCAGCTCGTTGAGGGCGTCGTGCAGCCTGATCCAGATGTCGGGGGTGCCGTCCTGGGGGTCGTACTGGGTGCTCTTGAGGGTGCAGTTGAAGGTCTGGCCCGCCAAGACATTTTCGACGAGCAGGAAATCGTCGGGGTCGATGCCCAGGGTCAGGTCGCCGCTGGTGTTGTACCAGTGCGCCTCCGTCTTCGTGAGGGCTGAGGCGAACTCCTTCATCCCGTTGTTGTCGGCGGCGCCCGGAAACAGGCTGACCTTGAGCGAGTACTGCCCGCCCCCGTGGTGGGCCCAGACCCTGAGGTAGTAGTCGCCGGCGGCGGCCGGCGAGAAGGTGAGGGTCTGGTTGAGGCCCGGGTCGGGCAGGATGTACCCCGCGAGGGGCTCGTGCCCTCCGCTGGCGTAGAGCATCAGCGAGAGCGCGCCGGCGGGCGGGGCGTCCAGGAAACCCTTGAGCACGTCCGTGGAGACCATCTCGGAGTGGTTGAGGTGAACCTTGAAGAAGTCGGAGTAATCGCTGGCGTTGTTGGCCGTGCCGGCCGTCGAGAAGGGCGTGTCGCTGGTCGGGAAGATGGGGGTGGCCTGCGCCGGGGAGTTGTCCCCGTCGGTGGTGAAGGCGGCCGTCCCCAGGGCGGTGGCGAGGGTGTAGTTGCACGGGCCGAGCTCGGGCAGGTAGATGTAGTAGTATCCGGAGACGGCCGCCGTGAAGCTCAGACGGAGTTCGCGGCCGGGGTCCTCGTAGAGGATCTCGAACCGGTTGGGGTCGAAGATCGTCAGGCGGGTGCCTCCGCCGGTGTGGGCTGTGAAGGTGACCGTCAGGGTGTCGGCCGTGGGGCCGCTTGCCAGGTTTATCTTGAAATAGTCGAGGTCGCCCTGGCCCACCCCGCCGTCGAACGTGACGGCGCCGGTGATGAGTGTGGCGTTGTTGAAGTCGTTGTTGGGCTCCGAGTCGTTGTTGGGGGTCGGCCCGCGCCCTGCGGCCGGAAAGGCCGGCGGGACCGAGGTCCCGCCCGCGGCGCCCGCCAGGGCGTAGAGCGAGCTCACCATCATCAGCCCGGCCACGAATATGCCTTTGGCCTTTCGTATCATGGGATTACCACCTCTTGCAACGGAAACGTCTGGTTTAATCTTTGCCCTTCCGGCTGTTGTCCTTTTCGGTGCGGCCGCAGCCCGGCGCATCCTCCCTGGGAGGCCGCCACAGCACGATCGCCGCGGCCGCGACCGCGGCGGCGACGACCAGCACCCCCGCCACGGCCCACGGGAACTGCTGGGAGGGCCCGGTCCCTCCGGAGCCGGTGCCCGGGAAGTCGTCCCCGGGGGTGCCCGGGTCGGGGCCCCGGACGCGCCTTGCGATGACGGAGGGGTTGCCGCCCTTGTGGCCGACGCCCTCCTGGTCGTAGGATATCCAGGTGCAGTAGAGGCTGCCGTTCCACGAGTGGAGCCGGGGGGTCTCGTCGTCGCCCCGGTTGTGGTCCCCGGCGATGGTGCCGTTGTCCCCCGCCGGGCTGACCTGGATCATCGGGCCCCACGCCGTGCCGTCGAAGGAGCGCAGCATGATGTCGTAGTCCTCGCCGCCGTCGTTTATCCGGGTGTTGTTGGAGGCCCAGGCGATGTGGAGCGAGCCGTTCCAGGCCTTGATGTCCGGCGCCTTGTCCTGGCCGGTGGTGGCGGCCGCGTCGGAGTCGCCTGGAGGGTTCACCTCGAAGGGCTCCGACCAACCCGAGGCCCCGTCCGTGCTGCTCACCAGGATGTCGTAGTCCCTCCCGGACTTGGCGATGGCGTCGGCGCTCTGCCAGGCGCAGTACAGGCGGTCGCCGAGAACGGCAAGGCGCGCGTTCATGTTCTGGCGCTTGAGCGGCGAACCCTCCACGGCCGGGTTGACGCGGCCGGGGGCCGACCAGGAGGCGCCGTCCCAGCTGATCACCAGGATGTCCATGTCGTCGCCTTCGCTCGTGTTGGTCTGGAAGGATACCCAGAGGCGGTCCTTGTAGACCGCGACCGAAGGGACTCCCAGGACGCTGCCGTTCCCCGCGGCGGCCACGGAGGGGGAGCCCCAGGCCGCCCCGTCGTAGGTCCGGTAGACGATGTCGCGGGTGTGGAGCCTGGGCGTGCTCCCGGCCTGCTCGTCCACCGGCACCTGGTCCCAAACGAAATGGAGGGTCTCGCGGAAGGTGATGCTCCGGCACTCCGTGTCCGAAACGTTCACGTCGTTGCGCTCGCTTATCACGCGCGCCGGCTGCTCGAGGGGCGGGTCCCAGAAGCTCCCGTCGAAGACGCGCAATATGATGTCGTAGTCCATCTTGGCGTCGTCGTCCTTGATGGACGGCTCCACGGCCTCCATCGTGACGTAGAGCTTGCCCTTGTAGACGGAGGCGTAGGGGCCGTGCACCCCGTGGCCGTTGACATCCTGCGACCCGGGCACCAGGCTCACGGGGGTCGACCAGTCCGAGACGTTCCCCGTACGGGCGGGCCCGTTGCCCACGCTGGCGTTCAGTATGCTGTAGTAGATGTCGCTGCGCCGGCCGGGCTGGTCCATGCCGACGTCCCTGAGCTCGGTCCGGTACTGGTAGATGCACCAGAGGCTCCCGCCGTAGTCGATGAGGAGCGGCTCCCGGCCCTTGCCCTTGATGACCTCGAGAGTCGTGTCCCAGTAGCCCGGGATCTTTCCCTGGACCGGGGGAACGGCCACGACAATGACCAGCGCCGCCGCCAGCGCGGCGGCCATCCATTGGCCCCTCATGCCCTCACTCCTCCTCCTCCACGAGCTTCACCTTGGGGCCGGGGGCCGGGGGCCTCCGGAGCCGCACCGCGGCGGCTGCGCCCGCCAGGATCAGTATGAGGCCCAGTCCCAGCGCCAGGAGGAGCAGGCCCTGGTCGGAGGCGCCGGTCCCCACGGACACCCTCCTCTCGCCCGTCGCGTCCTGGATGCCTGCCGATGAGACGAGGACCTTCACGGTGTGGTCCCCGGAGGGGAACGTCCAGGTCAGGGTGGCGTTGCGGGACGTGCCGGCCGGTATCTGGTCCAGGTTCCGCGTGGCGGCGGTCTTTCCGTCGATGATGAAGCTGACCACGACGTCCAGGGCCGTGGCGTTGCCGGTGTTGGCGATCGGGACCACGATGTCGACCTTCCTGCCCTCCACCCGCTCCCCGGCGAACGATATCTCTCCCACGGAGAGCTTGGCGAGCCGGACCTCCGGCCCCAGTATAGTGAGGGAGACCGCGAGGCGGTTGTTGGTCTCGTTGGACTCGGCCACGGCGTTGCCGTAGTCGACGGTCGCCTCCAGCGTGTAGATGCCCGGCGCGAAGCGGGCGGTGTCACCGGAGACGTTCACCGTGGCGGTCCGGCCGGCGGCCACGGGCGGCACCGCCACCGGCGCTTCCGAGAACCAGAGCGTCATGTCGGCCGAGGATTCGAGCGTCACCATGACCGTGCTGGCGCTGGCGTCCAGGTCGCCGGCGTTCTCCACGACCACGCCGACCGTCAGGAGGTCGCCCGCCCGGGGCGGCTGCGCCGGCAGCCGTATCTCCGAGACCCGCAGGTCGGGGCTGGGCGATGGCGCGGCCACCGTGACGGAGCCCTTGAGCAGGTTGTTTTCCGGCCGGGTGTCGTGGTCCGGGGGCCCGGCGAGGACCCTAAGCTCGTAGTCGTACACGCCCGGTATCAGGCCGGAGGTGGACCACCCGAGCGTGGCGTTCATCACGCCCCCGGCGGCGATGGTCATGAGGGGGAGCCGGTCGGCCTCGGTGCCGCCGACGGAGAGCGTCAGGTTGGCGGAGCCGCACCTCAGGCTCCCGCGGTTCCGGACGGAGACGGTGAAGGCCACCGCGTCCCCCTTCCGGGGCCCGGCCGGCGATATCGAGAGGTCCTCCAGCGAGAGGTCTACCTCTCCGGCCAATGTCAGGTTCCAAAGCCGGCTGTTGTTGGTGCGGTTGGTGTCGGTGAACGAGTATCCCGGGTCGACCACCACCCTCATGACGTTGAAGCCGGAGTCCGTGCCGGTGGTGTTCCAGTCGATGTCCACGCTGGCCGATGCCCCGGGCCCCAGCGGGGGGACCGGGCCCGACGCCACGGGCTCCAGTTCGTAGCCGCGGTAGAGCCCCACGGCGCACCCGGGGGAGGAGCCATTGCCGGCGTTATGGAGCTCGACCGTGACCACGACGGTGTCGCCGACCTTGGGGGAGGGCGGCGAAAAGTCCAGCCCCAGGACGGCCAGGTCGGCCACCTTCTTCCCCAGCACCACCGGGATCGTCAGGTTGTTGTCGGCCGTGTCCAGCTCGGTGTGGTGGTTGGTCGCCCAGCGCGGGTTGACGAAGACCAGGATGTCGTAGCTGCCCGGCGGGAGGGCGCGGGCGTCCCACACGTTGGAGGCGTTCTGGGACCCGGAGGCGTTCAGGTCCTTGAGGGTGACGAAGCCCGCAAGGGGCGTGGTGGTGTCGTTGAGGTAGAAGAACACGTCCACGAAGCGCGAGGCGGCGTCGCCGTGGTTTTGGACGGCCACCGTCACGGTGATGTTGTCCCCGGCCGCCGGGGGCGAGGGGTCGAACCACACCCCGTCGGGCGAGACCGAGAGGTCGGGGAACCGCTGGGGCAGAAACGAGATGTTCTGCTCCAGCCGGTTGTTGGTCTCGTTGTCCTCGGCCACCCGGTCCTCGAGGTCCAAAACCACCAGGATGGTGTAGTTCACGCCGCTGGCCAATCCCGCGGTGCCCCACCCTATGGAGACGTTGTAGCTTTCGCCGGCGGGAATCCCGCTGTAGGTCACGTTGCTCTCGGCCGGCTTCAGGGGCGTGCCGGTGTCGTTGAGGAAGAAGGTCACCGTGAAGTTCCCGTCGATGTCCGCGGTCCCCGCGTTCTCGACGGTCACGTTGGTGATGACCTCGTCCCCGACATGCGGCTCATCCGGGAGGTTCACCAGGCTGCCCGGCCGGAAGGCGAGGTCCGGCCCGGCCCTGGCCTGGCCGGCGGCGCCGGCGGGCGCCGCCAGTGGCCCGGCCGCGATCAATGCTATCACTAGCATGCTCGCTATGCCTGTTCGGCCGTTCATTTGCGTTGCCTCCGCTCGCGATCTGGCCTGGTAGGTGACCGGCCCCCGCTCAGGTCCTCCGCCGCCTGACCAGCACCAGCGAGGCCGCTCCCAGCGCCACGACCACGAGCAGGGGCTCGAAGCCGGGAAGGATGGAGGTGCCCTTGGTGACGGTCACGGTCTCCTTGAGCTGGTTGTTGGCCTCGTCCGTCTCCACCAGCGTGTTGTCCGGGTCCACCCGGAAGGTGATGCTGTGACGGCCCTCCTGGGGCACCCAGGTGAACGTGGCGGTCTTGTTGGCGTTTGCGGGCATCCGGCTCAGGCGCTCGGTGCCCAGGATGGTCCCGCCCTCGTAGAACCGCACGGTCACGTTCTCCACGTTGACCTCGCCCTTGTTGTACACCTTCACCGTCACGGTGGCGGCCTTGCCGGCGACCGGCCGCTTGGGGTTGTAGCTCAGGCCGCCCAGGTACAGGTCGGGCAGCATCATGTCCACCACGAACTTGACCTGGTCGGTGAGCCCGCTGTCGGAGGTGCCGGTCACCAGTATCTCCTGGGAGGTGCTGTTGGAGGACATCGGCAATCCGATGATGAGGTAGGTCTTGCCTATCTCCGTGGCGTTGAGGGTGATGCCCTCCACGGTGTCCAGATCGCTGTCCTTGAAGTCCATGGTCCATCCCTGCGGCAGGCGGCTCGCCGAGAAGAGTATCGTGTCGGGGCCGTTGCCGCGGTTTCTGGTCAGTATGGTGAAGTACACCGACTTGCCCGGGGACCCCTGCTGCTTGGAGAGCGTGGTGGTGAGGTCCAGGTCGTAGATGTGCTTCACGGTCGTGACGAGGTTGACCGGCCATATGTTGTTCGAGTTGTCCATGATGCTCACGGCCAGGAGGTGGTCGCCCGCCAGCGCCTCGGTGGGCACGGTCACGACCGCCTCGAACGAGACCGACTGGGCCGCGTCCAGGTACAGGTCGGATATCTCGGCGGTCGCCCGGACGAACTTCATCTTCCAGTTGACGTCCATCTTGTTCACCGAGAGGGTCATCTCCTCCGGGCCGTTGCCGGCGTTCTGGACGGTCAGGGCGTAGGTCACCGTGGCGCCCGGGTCGGCCACCTGCCGGTCGGGATTGACCGCGACCAGGAGCTTGTGCACCTGGTTGACCAGCGTGGTGGTGGTGACGTCGTCGGTCATCGTGCGCTCCTCGTTGAAACCGACCACGCGAACCACGAGGCGGTCGCCGGCCTTGGCGTCCTGGGGCGCCGCCACGGTCAGATGCACCCCCTTGGTCTCGCCGCCGGCCACGCCCACCGCGTTGGCGTCCAGCTCGGCCTGCCAGGCGCCCGTGCCGCTGACTATCTCGAGTATGATAATGACCGTGCCCGCCATGTTCCCGATGTTGGACACGAAGACCTGGTAGGAGGTGGCGTTGCCCGGGTCCACGGCCTTCTCGGAGTCGGGGCAGGCGAGCTCTATGTAGATGCTGGGGCTGACCACCGTGTGGGTGGTTATGGAATCCTTCACGCTGGGGTTGCGGATGCTCTTGGCAAACAGCGTGACGACCCCCACCTCGTCGGCGATCGCGCTCGGCGGGGGCGTGACGGTCATGCGTATGTCCACGGTCCCCCCCGGCTTGAGGTTGAGGATGTCGCCCTTGTCGAGCGTCACCTCCCAGTCCATGATTCCGAACGTGGTGAGATTTATGTCGAGCTTGATGTCGCCGATGTTCTGCAGCGTGGCGATGTACACCGTGGGGATGCCCGCCTGGGTCTGGTGCACCCTGTCGGTGCACTCGAGCTTCAGGCGCTCGTCCACGACGAGGTAGGTGCGGAACATCACCGTGCTGTTGCGCCTGGGGTTGCCCTCGGAGACCGCCACCACGCTGGTGTCGATGTAGTCGTTGGCCATGCCCTCGGGGGCGCCCGTGACCGAGACCTTCACCTTGCGGATCTCTTGGGACTTGAGCTCGAAGTCGACGACGTCCACCTTGACCTTCCAGCCGGTGTGGCCGTGGAAGTTGTTGGAGAGGTTGAGGTGCACCTTGTCGAGGAGCCCGCCGCTGTTGCGGATGCTGATGTTGGCGGTCTTGGTCTCGTTGGGGTGGACGTACATGACCTTGTACATCTCCTCGGGGGTCATGGTGGCCTCCACGCCGTAGTTGTAGGCGAACTTGTAGTATATCTCGTAGTTGCCGTCGCGCTGGTCCTTCCAGACGACGTGCAAATTGTCGTCCGGGTCCAATGCCACCTTGGGCTCCCGGGCGTTGCCGCTGGCGTCCTTCGTGAGGCAGATGGCCTTGTTGGGCAGGTTGGTGTCGTTCTCGGTGCCGGGCTCGATCTTGAGGTAGAATACCTGGTCGACGCCGTTTCTGGTGTCGGACCAGATGGCGTAGGCGTTGCCGCGGCTGTCGCCGGCGATGAACGGGAAGCCCCGGCAGGTGGGGCTCGTGGTCAGGAGAATGCCCATCTCGTCGGAGCCGGAGGCGAGCTTGTTGCCGTTGTTGTCGAGCTTCATGTACTTGACGTTGCCGACCCCCTGGGGGCGGTCGTTCCAGATGATGTGGACGCCGCCGGTGCCGTCGCAGCCGACGTTCGGCGGGCCGTCGGTCCAGAAGCTGCCGGACCTGTAAAGGTAGGTCGGCGGGGCCTGGGGCAGGGGGTTGCCGTAGTTGTCGAGCTTGCCGTGGTAGACGCCCTGCGCGGTGTTGATGAACGTGGCGTGGATGTTGTTGTTCCAGTCGGTGGTCAGGGTGGAGCCCTCGCAGTACCAGCTCGCCTCGCTTATGCGCACGCCGTCCTTGTCGATGGTGCCGTCGTTGAGGATGCGGGCGTAGGCTATGGCCTCGGCGCTGTAGCCGAAGCGGTAGTCCTCGTAGATGACGTGGGCTATGTCGTTGCGGCTGACCGCTATGGCGGGGTTGTGGGGGCTCTGGGCGCCGGAGGTCACCGTCTTCTGGGGCACCAGGTTGTTGCCGTTGGCGTCGTACTTGGCGTAGGCGACACCGAACCCGCCGGGCTCCATTACGATGTGGAAGTTGCTCTTCGAGTCTATGCCGATGGAGGGCGACACGAACCCGCTGTACTGCTCCGGGATGGTGCCGGAGGCTATCTGCTTCTCGCCGATGAGCTCGTTGCCCAGCCGGTCGATCTTCTTGTACATGTACTGGCCGGAGTAGGAGCCGCCCCTGAACCAGATGACGTGGGATATGCCCGCGCTATCGACCACTATCTGCGGTATCCGGTCCTCGGCGCCGTTGTCGGTCAGCCGGCGTTCGGTGGCCCAGTAGAGGCCGTCCGGGGTGGCCTCGTCGCGGGGGCCGGCGGGGCCCTCGGGCGCCTTGACCTGCGCGAACACCGGCACGGTGAGGACGCTAAGTCCGAAAAGCATCACGATAGCTATTGCTGCAACCCTCTTCATCCTACTGCCTCCTGATATACCATATGTTAGCGGAATACATTAAGGGCATAGGTTATAAAATAATATCGGTTTGAGATTCTAATTGACATATAAGGATATTGGCGTACGAAGAATGCAACATGTTTAAAAGGGCCCACCCGATTCCGAGGCCGTCGGGTGTCGGAAATGGTCGGGAGGGCTCTGGTAATCGGGGGGGGAGCCGCAGGGCTCCAGGCGGCCTGGGGGCTGGTCAATGCCGGGGTCGAGGTGGTCCTGGTGGAGAAGGGGGCTGTCCTGGGCGGCAACCTGTCGCACAACAAGTACCTGTTCCCCCTGCGAGAGGAGGCCTTCAAGGTGCTGGGGGAGAGGTACAGGGAGCTTGCAGGGTCCACCCTCTTTTGGCTCATGCTCGGGACGGAGGTCTCGGCGTTCTCCCGGAAGGAGGGCCGCTTCGAGGCCGGGCTGGCGAGGCGCCCGACATTCATCGACCCGGCCCGGTGCAACCTCTGCGGCGACTGCGTGAAGGCCTGCCCGGTGGAGTACGACGACCCCGAATCGCCGGGCCTGGGCAGGCGGAAGGCGGTCCTTCGCCACGCCGGCATCCCGGAGGGGTATTCCATCGAGCGATCGCGGTGCCCGCCGGGATGCTCGGAGTGCGCCAAGGCCTGCGGGCCGGGAGCCGTCCGGCTGGACGAGGGGACCACCGAGACCCGGGAGAGGTTCGATTCCGTGATCGTGGCGACGGGCATCGTGCCCTACGACCTGCGGCGGCTGACCGAGCTCGGCTACGGCCGCAGCCCCGACATAATCACCGGGCTCGAGTTCGAGATACTCCACCGGCCCGACGGGCCGTCGGGGGGGGATATCCTGCGGCCGTCGGACCGCCGGCGGCCGGCCACCGTGGCGATACTGACCTGCGTGGGCTCCCGGGACGAGAAGCACCGGCCCTACTGCTGCCAGGTGGGCTGCATGAACGCCCTGAACCAGGCCTTCACCGTAAAGGAGCGGCTGGGCGAGGACGCCGACGTGTTCGTCTGCTTCACCGACGTGCGGGCGCACGGAAAGTACTACGAGGAGTTCTACCGCCAGGTGCGCGGGATGCTCGTGAAGTTCATCCGCGGCAAGCCCTCCGAGGTGATGGTGGACCGCGACGGCTCGCTGAGCTTCGACATCTTCGACACCTCCACCCACAAGCTGCTCAAGCTGCGGCCCGACCTGATAGTGCTGGAGCCGGCTCTCGTCAACGCCGCGCCCGACCTCGCCAAGCTACTGGGCGTCGAGCTGGACCGCGAGGGCTTCTTCAGCCTGGACAGGGACTACTCCCTCCCCGTCAAGAGCTGCGTCCCCGGCATCTTCCTCGCCGGCACGGCGACCGGTCCCAAGGACGTCGTGAGCACCATGGCGAACGCCTCCGTGGCGGCGCTGGCGGCGGTCAGGTACATGAAAACGCCGCGCGGTCAGTGAGGGGGAGCGTCAGCCGAGCCCAAGCTGCCTTGAAATAACGAGTTTCTGTATCTCCGAGGTGCCCTCGCCGATCTCGGCGAGCTTGGCGTCGCGGGTGAGGCGCTCGACCGCGTGCTGGCGGGTGAGGCCGGCCGGGCCCATGAGCTGGACGCAGGCCATCCCGTTGCGCGAGGCGGTCTCCGAGGCGAAGAGCTTGGCCATGGCGCTCTCCCGGGTGTAGGGGAGCTTCCGGTCCTTGAGGTGGGCGCAGCGGTAGACCAGGAGCCGGGCCGCCTCGGTCTCGGTGGCGATGCGGGCCAGCTGGAACTGGGCCGCCTGGGAGCGGGCGAGCCGGGCGCCCTCCGGCTCGCGCAGGAAGCGCAGGCAGCCGTCGAGTATCCCCCGGGCCATGCCCAGCGAGAACGCGGCGATGCTTATGCGGCCGCCGTCGAGGTTGGCCAGCGCCTGCTTGAAGCCCTCCCCCTCCTTCCCCATCAGGTTCTCCCTCGGCACCGGTGCGTTGTCGAAGAAGAGCTCGGCCGTCGACGAGGCGCGCACGCCCAGCTTGTCCTCGAGCTCCCCCACGCGGAACCCCGGGGTGCCGCGCTCGACGATGAAAGCGCTGATGCCCCGGGTGCCCTTGGACCTGTCGGTCGAGGCCATTATGACGAACGTCGAGGCGACGTTCCCGCTGGTTATGAAGAGCTTGCTCCCGTTGAGGATGTACCTGTCACCCTGCAGGACGGCCGTGGTGGCGGTGCCTCCGGCGTCCGAGCCGGCGCCGGCCTCGGTCAGGCCCCAGGCGCTCATGCTTTGGCCGCTCGCGATGGGCGGGAGGTACTTTCTCTTCTGCTGCTCCGAGCCGAACATGGCGATGTGGGCGTTGCCCAGCGAGTTGTGGGCGGCCAGAAGCAGGCCGAACCCGCCGCACACGCGCGAGACCTCCTCGACGGCGATGACGTAGGACAGGGTGTCGGTGAAGGTGCCGCCGTACTCGCCGGGGACAGTGAGCCCCAGGAGGCCCAGCTCCGCCATCCCCTTGACCACGTCCTCCGGGAACCCGGAGTGCCGGTCGTAGCGGTCGGCGACCGGGGCTATCCTCCGCTCGGCGAACTCGCGCACCCTGGCGCGCATCTCCTCCTGCGCGGCCGTCAGCCCGAAATCCATGGACGCCCCCGGCTCCAATCGCCCCGGCGGATATCAAGGTTTCCCATCATGGACCGTGACATGGCGTGTCACAGCCCCACAATTTGGAAATACGGATACGCGCATACGGATGAGGGGTGTCCGGGTGGGCTATACCTTCTCCGCAAGGGCGGACTGTGTCGAGGAGTCGGGCATCCGGAAGATGCTGGGGCTGGCCAGGCCCGGCGCGATCAACCTGAGCATCGGGGAGCCCAACATCGAGCCCCCCGCCAATGTGCGGGCCGCCCTGAAGCGGGCGGTGGACGAGAACCGGAGCACCTACGGGCCTTCGGGCGGGATACCCGAGCTTCGCGAGGCCATCGCCGCCAAGCTCCGGCAGAACTGGAAGGAGGCGAGGAAGGAGAACGTCGTGGTCACGGTCGGTGCCAGCCAGGCCCTCTTCGCCATCGCCCATATCTTCTACGAGCGGGGGGACGAGGTCTTGGTCCCGGACCCGGGATTCTTCCTGTACGGCGCGCACGCCCGGATCCACGGCGCCACTCCCGTGGCCTACCGGCTGCCCGCGGAGAACGGCCACCGGCCGACCGAGGAGGACCTCAAGGCCAAAATCCGTCCCAAGACCCGCGCCATCGTCATCAACTCGCCCTCCAACCCGACCGGGATGGCCTTCCGCAAGAGCGACACAAAGCTCGTGAGCGACCTGGCGCGCGACCACGACCTTCTGGTCGTCTCCGACGAGGTCTACGACGAGCTCATGTTCGACCGCAGGCACGAGACCTTCCTTTGCGAGGCGGAGAAACTGGTATACATCAACTCCTTCTCGAAGACCTATTCCACCACGGGCTGGCGCATGGGCTACGCCGCCGCCGCCGAGGAGGTCGCCAAGATGCTGTCGAAGACCACCTACCACATGCTCGCCTGCCCCCCGACGACAACCCAGTACGCCGCTTTGGAGGCGTTGAAACCGGAGACGGACGGCTTCGTCAAGAAGATGGTCCAGGAGTTCCGCGAGCGCCGCGACCTGATGGTCAAGGGCCTGAACGCGATCGACGGCTTCAGGTGCCCGAACACCGACGGGACTATCTACGTGTTCCCGTCGTACAAGTTCAAGCTCTCGTCGGCCGACCTCGCCATGAAGCTCATCGAGTTCGGGGTCGTCACGGTGCCGGGCTTCAATTTCGGCGAGCTCGGAGAGGGCCACATACGCATCTGCCTGGGGGCCAGAAGGGCGGACCTGGAAGAGGCGCTGAAGCGGCTGGGGAAGGCGGCGGAAGCGCTGAAATAGGTGCACGCTTTGAAAGGGACGTACGGGACGTTCATTGCTATCGGATAAAGGGGACGTAAGGGACGTAAGGGTACGGACGCACGGAAAGACGCCGTGGACGACCGGTATTGCGGCTGCCGTCGAGCCAGTCGCTGGACCAGATTATCTGGCGCGGAAAGACCCAGGAGCCCTTGCGGCTCTTCGTGGTCGGCAAGGCCTTCGTGTACTGGGCGTGCACCGGCTTGAGCTTCGAGTGGTCCGCCGTCGCCATCTTCATGACATTCTTGGCAAAGAAGTTGAAGTAGCGGATGAGGAAGCGACCGAGCGGGCCCCTGCCCCTCGTCGACGTAGTGCATCTTCCCCATCGGCAATTGTATGTAGTTCGACTTGAACGGGTACTCCTTGCGATCTATCCAGTCGGTCCCTGCCATGGCTTCCAGTCCTTCCGGTCCGAGCGGCGTAGTCCGTCGCGCCGCAAAGGGCCAACTCCCCCCCTGTATTTCAACCTTGACGATGGTCCGGCACCGCGATTAGTAAAGTCTATCAATCCCGTGGATGTTACGTTTTCCCGCAAATGCCGCCTACGCCATATGTCAAACGGCCTATCATCAAGGACGACGCCGTCTTCAGTTTCAACTTCGTCCCCCCGGAGCTTCCGCACCGCGAGAAGCAGCTGTCGCAGCTGCACTCGCTCTTCGGCCAGGTGGTGCGCTCGGGCATCCCGCAGACCGCGTTCATCAGCGGCCCGGTCGGCACCGGCAAGACCGCCCTGGCCAAGCGCTTCTGCGCCGAGATCGAGGAGCAGGGCCGGCTCTGCAACCGAAACATCGTGGCGGAGCTCGTCAACTGCCGAAACCGCGACACGCCCCCGGAGATACTCCACCGCATCATCACCGCCCGCTTCCAGGAGCACCTGAAGGAGCGCGGCTTCTCGGTGGCCCAGCTTTTGGGCATCCTCCGGGGCAAGCTCGTCAAGGACCGGTGCCACCTCCTGGTGGTGCTGGACGAGGCCAACGCCCTGATAAAGCGCTCCGGCCCCGACCTCGTGTACAACCTCTCGCGGTTCGACGAGGACGCCGGCGGCGCGCAGGGGCTCGTGTCGCTCGTGCTCGTCTCCCAGCTCAACGTCTGGGAGTTCCTGGACCTGGCGACCGCCAGCACGTTCCGGCGCTCCAACACCGTGGCCCTGGGGCCCTACTCGAGGGACGAGCTCTTCGACATCCTGGCGATGCGGGCGAGGCTGGGGCTCCACGCCGGGACCTGGAGCGGGGAGGTCCTGGAGCTCGCCGCCCAGCTCGCCGCCAGCGAGGGCGGGGACGCCCGCCGGGCCATAGAGACGCTCCACGCCGCGGCCCGGCGCGCCCAGGACGAGGGACTGGATTCGATTCTGCCCGGTTTCATCGAGGGCGCCGCGGCGGCCCAGTCGGGCGGGCTGCCGCTGGAGCGCCTCGACGGGCTGGAGACCACCTCCCAGCTGGTGCTGCTCGCGGTCGCCCGCGCCGGGCGGAGGAAGGCCTTCGTCACCACGGGGGAGGCGGAGAAGGCCTACCACGTCGTCTGCGAGGAGAGGGGCGAGCGGCCCGTGGCCCACACCCAGTTCTGGAAGCACCTGCAGCTGCTCGAGGGCCACGGGATAATAGACAAGGCCGTGGAGAAAGAAGGTCGTTCGGGCACGACCACCCGCATCTCGCCCCACGACATAAGCGCCGAGGGGCTCGAGCGGATGGTGCTTGCGCTGCTGGAGCGCCACGGGGGACGATCGCGGGGCTGAGCCCCCCGCCACGGTCGGGGGACGGACCCGGTGACCCGCAATTATATTGTTTTTTGATTCACATCTTTTATCCGGCATGATAACACACCTGGAACGGACCCCGGCCGGCCTTTGGCGCCAGGTAACAGACCGGATTCGGAAAATCATTTATCCACGTCGCATCATACCCCTTCTCACATCGGGAAAAAGGGTGGGTGCGCGAATGGAGACGGGCGGTGCAACCGGGACCAAGAGCGCGGCCGGCGAGCCCGCCGAGCGGGAGACGGGTGAGACCTCGATGCACGGTGACAACGGGACCGGCGCCGCCGGTCTGCCGAAAATGAACGTGACTCCCAACGCCAGGAACGTCTTGGAGAAGCGCTACCTGCGCAGGGACAACGACGGCCGCGTGACGGAGACCCCCGAGGAGATGCTCTGGCGGGTGGCGCGCGCCATCGCCTCCGCGGAGGCGCTCTACGGCCGGTCCGGGGCCGAGATCGAGTGGCTGGCGTCGGATTTCTACGCCTTCATGGCCCGCATGGAGTTCGTCCCCAACAGCCCCACGCTCATGAACGCCGGACGGGAGCTCGGGCAGCTCAGCGCCTGCTTCGTCCTCCCCATCGAGGACTCGATGGAGAGCATCTTCGACGGCCTGAAGAACACGGCGCTCATCCACAAGAGCGGCGGCGGGACCGGGTTCTCGTTCTCGCGTCTTCGGCCGGCCCACGACCTCGTCGCCTCGACGAAGGGCGTCTCCTCCGGCCCGATATCCTTCATGGAGGTGTTCAACTCCGCCACCGAGGCCATCAAGCAGGGCGGCACGCGCCGGGGCGCCAACATGGGGTGCCTCCGGGTGGACCACCCCGACATACTGGAGTTCATCACCTGCAAGCGGGACAGCGACCGGCTCAACAACTTCAACATCTCCGTGCTCGTCACGGACCGGTTCATGGACGCCCTCGACCGGGACGGGGAGTACGAACTGTACAACCCGCGCTCCAAGCGCGCCGAGAAGTGCTACTCGGCGCGCAAGGTCTTCGAGCTCATAGTCGACTCGGCCTGGCGCAACGGCGAGCCGGGCGTGATATTCATCGACCGGATGAACGAGAAGAACCCGACGCCGGCGCTGGGGCAGATAGAGAGCACGAACCCGTGCGTGGCTGGCGACACCCTGGTCTACACCGGAGAAGGCCTGTGGCCGGCGGAGATGCTGGCAGCCGACCCGAGGCCCAACGCCCTCGACGTGACGGTGGACCCGCGCCTGAGCCCCGCGACGGGCAAATTGCCGGCGAGCAACCTCTTCCGGACCGGCAGGAAGACGGTTTTCCGGCTCAAGACCGCGGAGGGCTACTCGACACGGCTGACCGGTGACCATCGCGTGATGACGGACCGCGGCTGGGTGGAAGCGAGAGACCTGACGCCGGGGGACAGGGTCCATATCCTGTCCCGGAAGGGCGGGTTCGGGTCGAAGGGCGACCTGGACACCGGCCGCATCCTCGGCTGGCTCGTGGGCGACGGCACGGTCAAGTCGGACCGCGTCGTCCTGTCGTTCTTCGGCGAGGAAAAGAAGAATCTGGCCCCGATGTTCGCCGGAATGGTCAACAAGAAGGTGGAGGGCCTGCAGAAGCCCGCCCGCGAGTACCAAGTCGGCGTGGTCGACGTCAAGGGCCGTGACGAAGCACGCGTCTCCTCGAAGCGCCTGCGCGATATAGCGGCCGAGTACGGCCTGCTCGAAAACAAGCACAGTATCCCGTTCCAGGTCCTGGCCGCATCCGAGGACTTCCAGCGCGGGTTCCTCCAGGCACTCTTCACGGCAGACGGGAGCGTGCAGGGCACGGAGAAGAAGGGCGTCAGCGTCCGGCTGGCCCAGAGCGATCTGGCCGTCCTCGAGCGCGTCCAGCAGATGCTCCTCAACTTCGGTATTGCATCGACACTGTACAAGGAGCGCCGGAAGGCGGCGCTCAAGGAATTGCCCGATGGAAAGGGCGGCTCCCGGAAGTACCCCTGCCGGCCCCAGCACGAGCTGGTCGTCTCCAGGGAGAACCTGGCGAGGTTCGCCTCGGAGATCGGTTTCCTCGGCGTCCGCAAGGGCGCCCGGCTTGAAAAGCACCTGGCCGGCGGAACCCGTGGCCCCTATTCAGAGCACTTCACCGCCTCGTTCTCCCGCCTCGAGCCCGAGGGCGAGGAGGACGTCTACGACCTCAGGGAGCCCCGGACGCACAGCTTCGTCGCCAACGGCATCGTGGTCCACAACTGCGGCGAGCAACCGCTCTTGCCCTACGAGTCGTGCAACCTCGGGTCCATCAACCTGGCCCGGATGGTCCGCTCCCGGGACGGCCACACGGAGGTGGACTGGGACAAGCTCCGCACCACGGTGCGCCTGGCCGTCCGCTTCCTGGACAACGTCATCGACGTCAACCGCTACCCGATAGACCTCATCGAGCGCAACACCAAGGGCAACCGCAAGATAGGGCTGGGCGTGATGGGCTTTGCCGACCTCCTGTTCATGCTGGACATGCCCTACAACTCCGAGGAGGCCGTGGCGTTCGGCGGCCGGCTCATGCAGTTCCTCGACGACGAGGCCCTCAGGACGTCCCAGGAGCTCGGCAAGGAGAAGGGCAGCTTCCCCAACTTCGGAAAAAGCATCTACGCCGGGAGGATGGAGCACCTGCGCAACGCCACGCGCACGACGATCGCCCCCACCGGGACCATATCCATAATCGCGGGGTGCTCCAGCGGCATCGAGCCCCTGTTCGCGATAGTCTTCATCCGCAACGTCATGGACAAGACCGAGCTCCCCGAGGTGAACCCGGTCTTCGAGCGGAGGGTGAGGGACCGCTCGCTGTACTCGGCGGACCTCATGAAGGACATAGCCGCCAGGGGGTCGCTCCACGAGGTCTTTTGCATCCCCGACGACCTCAAGCGCGTATTCGTCACCGCCCACGACATCAGCCCCCAGTGGCACATCAGGATGCAGGCGGCGTTCCAGCGGCACACCGACAACGCCGTGTCCAAGACGGTGAACTTCCCCCACGACGCCACGCCCCAGGACATCGAGGACGTGTACGTGTTGGCCTACGAGCTGGGCTGCAAGGGGGTGACGGTGTACCGGGACCGGAGCCGGGACGAGCAGGTGCTCAACATCGGCGAGGTCAAGCGCGGCGGGGCCGAGAAGGCGGCCGAGAGGGGCGGGATCACACCGAGGCCGAGGCCCTCCGAGACCACGGGCTCGACGCAGAAGGCCGGCACGGGCTGCGGCAACCTCTATATAACCATAAACAGCGACGAGGCCGGCATGTGCGAGGTGTTCGCCACGATGGGCAAGTCGGGCGGCTGCGCCGCCTCGCAGATAGAGGCCATCGGGCGGCTGACCTCGCTGGCGCTGCGCGCCGGCGTTGACCCGGATTCGATAGTCCGGCAGCTCAAGGGAATCCGGTGCCCCTCGCCGCTTCTGGGCCGCGGGGGGATGACCTACTCGTGCGCCGACGCCATCGGCAAGGCAATAGACAAGGTCTCGCGCAAGGCCGGCAGCCCGGAGGCGGCGGAGGAGGTCCCGGCCGAGGTCACGCTGGACGCCTTCGCCACCCACACCAACGGCCACAGCAACGTCGTGGGCGCCTGCCCCGACTGCGGCGGGCCCCTGCGCCACGAGGCGGGCTGCATGGTCTGCAAGTCCTGCGGGTATTCGAAGTGCGGGTAATCGATGCAGGGAAAGGGGCAAGGGGCACGGGGCAAGGGACGACGACGGGACGCCCCCATCCCCCATCCCACCGTCCCTTGACCCGTGCCCCTCTCACTTCCCGAACTTCGCCTTGGACAGCTTCAGCGCCTCGACGCCCGGGAGCTTCTTGCCCAGGATGAACTCCTCGAGCGCACCGCCGCCGGTGGAGACGTAATCGAAGCGCTGCCGGAGGCCGAGCTTGTCGATGGCCGAGCCGGTGTGCCCGCCGCCGGCCACCCTGAACGCCCCCGAGGCGGCGATGGCCGTGAGCACCGCGGCGGTGCCCTGGTCGAACGGGGCCCTCTCGAAGAGCCCGGCCGGGCCGCTGACGAATACGGTCTTCGATTCGGAAATCAGCCTTGCGAACCTGGCCTGCGAGGCGGTGTCTATGTCCAGGAGGGGAAGGTCCACGGGCAGCTTGCCCAGCGGTGTCTCCCTGCGCTTGCCGCCCTCGTCGGCCGCGAACCCGTCGGGCAGGATGACCTTGGTGGGGTGCTTTTTCAGGATGTCGGCCGCCTGCTTGACGGAGTCGGGCTCCTTCGCCAGGAGCTCCTCCGTGGGCTTTCCGAGGTTTCTGCCCTGCGCCTTGAGGAACGCCATCGGGACGAGACCGGTCAGGATGACCCGGTCCGCTATCTTGTTGTCGAGGAGGTGGGATATGAGCGCGGTGGCGTCCGAGAACTTGGCCCCGCCCAGTATCACCGAAAACGGCCTCTGCGGGTCCTTGAACACGCGCGACATGGCGCTCACCTCGGCGTCCATCAGCACCCCGGCGGCGCCGGGCAAAACGAGGGGGAAGCCGACCAGCGAGGCCTGGGCCCGGTGGGCCGCGGCGAAGGCGTCGTTTACGAAGAACTGGGCGAGCGGGGCCAGGCCGGCCACGAGCTCGGACCGTGAGAGGTCCTCGGGGGTCTTCTTGGCGGTCTCGCCCTCCCAGCCGCGGACGTTGTCGAGCATCACGGCCTCGCCGGGCCTGAGGGCGCGGATGGCCGCCTTGGCCCTCTCCCCGAAGAGGTCGGGCACGAACTTGACGTCGAGCCCCAGCTCCCGGTTGAGCACCGCGACATGCCTGTCCAGCGGGCAGAAGTCCCAGTCGCCCTTCTTGCCCTGGTGGGCGATGATGACCAGCCGGGCCTTGCGGTCCAGGAGCCTCCGGATGGTCGGCTCGATGGCCCGGATGCGCGCCGCGCTGCTTATTTCCAGCGTCTGCTTGTCCAAAGGCGAGTTCACGTCCACGCGGACAATGACGGTCTTGCCATCAACGTCGAGGTCGTCTAATGTCAGGTAATCCTTCTGCGCCATGACTTGTCCCCCCGGGTGCCCGTCCCGCCAGCGGAATGAGAGTATAAAAGCTTGGCGCGTTGCGTTGCGCGATGGGTCGGGTGGCGGCGTCGTTCTCAACGCCGCCTAACCTGGATGGCCCCGAGTATCTCGGCGGAGGGTATCTGCAGGTTGCCGGAGGAGGCCATCGGTATGACCGGCGGCGCGGGCCGCCGCTCCCGGGGCAGCGGCGGCGCCAGGCCGGCGCGCAGCTGCAGGGAGAATATCGCCATGGAGACGACCGTCATGCCGGCGGCAAGGTACATCATCGCCGTGTAGTTGCCGAACGCGCCGGACACCGCACCCCCGAGCAGCGGGCCGACTATGCCCGACAGGGCTATCGTCGAGCCCACGAGCCCGCTGGAGGTCGCGACCTCGGCGTTCCTCTCGGTGACGAACTTGAGGGCCCCGACGTACATGAACGACCACGAGAGGGCTATCATGACCTGGGGGATGACCATGAGCCATATGCTGCTGGCCAGGGCGTAGGCCACGAAGGTGGCGCTGCTCAGGACCAGTCCGGCGAAAAAGGCCCTCACGCTGCCGACGCGGTCGAGGTTGTACATGACCACGAACTGCGTGAGGGCGTTGGCGGCGTAGAGGAGGCCTATCTGGAGGTTGTCCGCCCCGATGAGGTTGAGGTGGATGGGCAATGTCGCCCAGATGGCCGAGGCCCCCGTGTGGCGGATGAGCAGGGCGCTGTACACCGGCAGGTTGCGGCGGAGAATCCTTTTGGGGAAGAGCGGCACCGAGAGCCTCTGTTCCCCTATCAGCGGCAGGGTGAGGGCGAGCGCGAACGAGGCCGCGAACATGATGCCGCTGGCCAGGAAGACCTGCCAGTAGGCTGCGAGCGCCCCGGCGACGAAAGTCCCCACCCCCCAGCCGAGCGAGCCGAACGACACCGACTTTCCCATCTCCTGGCGCGAGAGGTAGACGTAGGCCAGGAGCGCCGGAGGGAATATCCCCCCGGCGAAGCCGACCATCAGGCGGGCCAGTGCCAGCTGCAGCGGGTCGGCGCAGAACGACTGGAGCGGGACGGCCAGCGCGGAAAGCGCCAGACCGACCAGCAGGAACAGGCGCTTCCCGTAGACGTCCGCCGCCCGCCCGAACACGTACTGCGAGAGGAACGTCGCCCCGGCGAAGAGCGATACGATGACCCCCACCGTGAAGTCGGAGGCGCCCATCACGGTCCTGGCCCAGAGGGGCACGAAGAGGGAGCTTGCGAACCCCCCGGCGTTGGTCAGGAGCTGTATGGCCTGGATGCGCACGATGGGTCCAACATCACTCATGATAAAATCGTTGCGGTGGGGGATTCAGGGTGCGGGGTGCGGGGTGCAGGGAACGAAGGGGCAGGGGGCAAGGGGCAAGGGAAACGAAGAACCGTCCATTGACCATTGACCCTCGACCCTTGACCCTCGACCTTTCGTTCCCCGCGCTCAGCACCCAGCACCCCGCACCCTGAAAACATTAATAATCCCGCGACATAGTCCCGCGCGGAAAGGGTGAGCGCGATGGAGGCCAGGGAAATCGGCAGGCTGTTCGAGAAGGTGCGGGCCAACCGGCCGCTCGTGCACCACATCACGAACTACGTGACCGTCAACGACTGCGCCAACATCACGCTCTGCGCGGGCGCCGCGCCGGTGATGTCCCACTCCCGCAGGGAGACCGGGGAGATGGTGGCGATGGCCGGGGCGCTCGTGCTCAACATCGGGACGCTCGACACGCGGCAGGTGGAGCAGATGCTCGCCGCCGGAAGGAAGGCCAACACCCAAGGCGTCCCCGTGGTGCTGGACCCGGTGGGCGCCGGGGCGACGAGGTTCCGGACCAAGACCTCCCTGCGCCTGCTACGGGAGCTCGAGGTCGCGGTGCTCAAGGGCAACGGCGGCGAGATCGCCTCCCTCGCCGGCGCGGGCGGGAAGGTGCGGGGGGTGGACTCCGACGGGGTGGGAGGAAAGCCCGAGCAGATAACCCGGGAGTACGCCTCGAGGCTCGGGACGGTGGTGGCGATGACCGGCCCGGCCGACTTTCTGTCCGACGGGAGAAGGACCCTTCGCGTCGACAACGGCCACCCGCTCATGGGCCGGTTCTCCGGCTCCGGGTGCATGGCCGCTTCGGTCACGGGGGCGTTCGCGGCGGTCTCCAAGGACCGCGTCGCCGCCACCGCCGCGGCGCTGGCCGCCTTCGGCGTCGCCGGGGAGAAGGCGGCGGTGCGAAACACCACGCCCTACGGCGTCCGCATGGCCATCTTCGACGAGCTCTTCAATCTCTCCCCGGCGGAGCTCGCCGAGCGCGCGAGGGTGAGGAAGGTCTGATGCCCCGAAGGAGCCGGACCGGGAGGGACTGGGGCCTCTACGTCGTGACGGACGAGGGGCTCTCCCGCGGGCTTTCTCACACCCAGATTGCCCATCAGGCCCTTGCGGGGGGCGCCGACGTCATCCAGCTGCGAGACAAGGGGCTGGACGGGCGCGCCCTCCTGGGTCAGGCGCTCGCGATCCGCGATCTGACGCGCAGGGCGGGGAAGCTCTTCATCGTGAACGACCGGCTGGACGTCGCCCTGGCCTCGGGCGCGGACGGAGTGCACCTGGGCCAGGAGGACCTGCCCCTGGCCGCGGCGCGCCCCATCGCCCCCCGCGGGTTCCTGATAGGCGTCACGGTCCACGACGTCTGGGAGGCGCGGGAGGCCGAACGGGGCGGGGCGGACTACCTGGGCCTTTCACCCATCTTCGCCACCGGCTCCAAGAGCGACGCCGGGAAGGCCCGCGGGCTGGGCACGCTGCGCAAGGTCAGGAGGGCCGTTTCCGTCCCGGTGGTCGCAATCGGGGGCATCTCGCTTGCCAACGCGCGGGAGGTCCTGGAGGCCGGCGCGGACGGGCTGGCGGTGATATCGGCCGTGGTGAGCCAGCCCGACGTGGAGGAGGCGGCCCGGCGGCTCAAGGCCATCGTGACCGCTTTCCGGCGCGACTTCGGCTGAGGGCCGGACGGGGCGGCCCGGCTCACTCGGACTCGTCGGAACGGGGTCCGCCGGCCCCGGGCGGCGGTCGTCCGTCGTCCGGCGGGCCGGCCCGGCGGCCGCGGATTCGGCGGCGGAGCCTCTCCAGCAACGCCCGGTCCCCCGAGAGGGGGTATTCCCTCCCGCCGAATTTCAAGAAGAGCGCGTCGTATCCGGAGAGGTAATAGAGGGCCAGGAGCACCGCGCCCGCGCCCAGCACCGGAAGGAGCGCTATGCCGATGGTCCTGATGGTCGGGCTGTAGCGGTACCGGCGGCCCCAGCCGTCCAGCGTGATACCGTCGTAGGGCATCCGGACGCGGCGGTCCGCCTTTCGCAGGGTCAGGCGGGACCGGCCGATATTGAGCGAGAAGCCCGGCTCGCCGTCCACGGCCACGTCGATCGCGGCCAGGTCAGGTCCCCCCTTTCCGCGATCGCCTGCGCACGGCGACGAGGGCCGCGGCGCAGGCGACGAGCGCCACCAGCATCGCGCCCGCAACGAGGGGCAGCGACGGTCCGGCCGGCTGCGGCCCGGGGGGGGCCCGGACCGTGAAGTTGAAGGTGAGGTTGTTGTTGGCCTCGTCGTTCTCCTCCAGCTCGTTGTCCGGGTCTATCCGCACCGTCACGGTGTGGGTGCCCGGGCGGGCCTTCCAGTCCTGCGCCCTGGCAAACGAGAACGACCGTCCCGCGACGGGGAAGAGCTCGGCCCGGTCCAGCGGCTCGCCGTCGAGCGTGAAGAGGACCGGGACCCGGTTGGAGGGCGACGGGCCGGTGTTATTGACCTTGCAGGAGATGGCCAGCCAGTCGCCCCCCCTCGGGAAGGGCGGGTCCAGGGTTATCTCCCGGATCACAAGATCGGACAGGACCGCCAGGCGGAGCGTCACGTTCGCGGTGCCGGCCGGGACGGCGGTCTCGCAGAAGATGTCCCTCCACTCCGCCCGCGCGGTTTTCGCAAAGCCCGCCCGCACCGTGTACGGATAGTGGTCCAGCCGTGTGCCGAAGTTGTCTATCGAGTACTCGGTCAGGAACGGGGCTTCGTAGGAGTTGTTGATGGATCTCACGATGGGGACAGGGTCTCCGAAAGCGTCGGTGACGTTGACGACCAGGTCCGGGGGCCACAGGTGCTCCGGGTTGGATAAAAACACCTGCAAATCGGAGGTCTTCTCGACGCGGCCCGCGCCGTTGGTGCCGCCGGCGCCGTCGTCGAAGAGGGTGTCGCCGGGGTCGACATCGGAGCCGTAGAGCGAAAGCCCGTACTGGCTGTTGCCGTATATCCGGTTCCCCGAGAGGGTCCAGTTGGGGAGGGGGTCCGAACCGTACCTGTACAGTACCAATCCGTAGGTGGAATTGGCCAAAACGCAATCGCGCAGGTGCAGGTTGCCTCTCGCCTCGAGGGCGAGCTGGCTACAATCATAAATGACGCAGCCTTCGACCACCGGCGTGTCATCGGGGTCGGTCGTGTAAAGCTCGATGCCTGTGCCGCAGTCCCGGATGGAGCAGCCGGTTATGAACGGGACGCCCGAGCTGGACTGAATCCCGGTGCCGTACCCCCGGATGGTGCAGCCTTCGATCCTGGTGTATCCGGAGAGCCTGATGGCCGGGAATGCCATGGAATGGCCCCAGAACGGGTCCCGCCCGTCCCGGCCGGACGCGTCGATGGCGCAGCCCGACAGGACCGTCTCGTTGAGCGAGGCGGGGTTGAAGATGCTTGCTGGCGCCCCCGCGAATGTGCAGTTGTCGAACCTCACGGGCGAATCGCTGATGTACAGATAGCAGGTATCGAACGTGCAGTCCCGGAACAGGCCGGCGGAGGAGTTCAGGATCAACACGAGGTTCTCGAAGGAGCAGTTTCGGGCCTGGATCTGTTGCGGCTCGCCATTCCCGGTGATGTTGATGTATCCGCCGAAGCTGCCATGGAGATAGTGGCTCCGGTTGGAGGCGAGGAATCGCACCGGCCGCTCGGCCGTGCCGCGGACCTCAAAACCCCCGGCCATGGACAGGAAGAGCGGCTGGAAGGGCGAGGCGTCCAGGTCCGGCTCCAGGCTGATGTTCACCCCGGGGCCTATGACCAGGTCCACGGTCGCCGGGAGGGTCCTGTTGGCCAGCAGCGTCAGGTCCGTTTCCCAGAGCTCCGGCGTGGGAACCGCCCGGGCCGGCGGCTGCGCCTGGAAGACAAGCAGCAACGTCAGGAGGGCCGCGACGGTCCGTTTCATCCCGTCGGATTGCAACGTCATGAGGGGTTAATAATATTGCCAGGCTCTGGTTTAAGTACCCCGAGGCCGATGAACGGGCGGGTGTCCCCGTGGAACTGCGAAACGAGCCCAGGGTGTACCAGCCGCCCTCGAACTCCGCCGGACCGTGCCCCCGGTGCCGCTCCCCCATGGAGACCTTCGACGGCGCCGATGTCAAGGACCGCAACTACCGGGGCCGGCTGTGCACCCGTTGCCACTGGTTCAAGGGGACGCGCTCGATGGGCTACGGGATGAAGCGAGTGGGACCGCGCGCCGACGGGAACTACGACGAGCCCTTCGAGGGGAAGATACGGCCGCGGGAAAGATGAGCGCCGAACGCCTGCGGTCCCAACCTCCCGCTCGCGCCGCCGGGTCCTACCTGTTGCTTCTGCGTCTTGGCGGCACCCGCGCGCTCGACGTCGGGATGCTGGGGCGGGTGCGTTTCCCGGCCGGCAATTATGTGTACGCAGGTTCTGCAATGGGAGGCCTCGGGGCGCGGGTGAAGCGCCATTTCCGATCCTGCAAAAAGGTCAAATGGCACATCGACCGTCTGCTGGCCGTGGCAGAGCTTTCGGGCGCGGTCCTTTTCCCTTCGGAGCACCGGGAGGAGTGCCGGCTGGCACGCGCCGTGCTGGCGGTGCCAGGAACCCGGCCCGTCCCGGGCTTCGGGAGCTCGGACTGCCGCTGCATCGGCCACCTGGTCCATCTCGGCACCCTCTCGTTCGGTGAATTGCTCGGACGCCTGGACGGCAGGGGGCAGGGGGCAGGGGGCAGGGTGCGATGGCCCGATGGGAGCTCGACAGCCCCCCTGCACCTTGCCCCCCGCACCCTGCACCCCGCACCCCGCACCCTGCCTGGGGAGGCATTGGATTGATCGTGCCCTTCGAAGGCCCGCTGGAGCTTGGGCACACGCTGGAGTGCGGCCAGGCGTTCCGGTGGAGGCCGGAGGGTGGGTGGTTCCTGGGGACGGTCGGGTCGACGGCGATGAAGGTCCGAAAGGTCCCGGGCGGCCTCGAGGTGCGGTCGTCCCCGGAGGTCTCCGGGGACCTCGTCCGTTCCTATTTCCGGCTCGACGACGACCTGGAGGCGATACTGCGGGAGATATCGGTCGACCGGCACATCCGCCGGGCCGTCGAGACGTACAGCGGTCTCCGGCTCCTCCGCCAGGAACCCTGGGAGTGCCTGGTCTCCTACGTGGCCTCCTCGGCCTCCAACATCCCCAAGATAGCAAGATGCATCCGGAAGCTGTGCCGTCTCTACGGGGAGTGGCTCCGGATCGACGGCTTCGAGACCTGGGGCTTCCCTCGGCCGGAGAAGGTTGCAGCCGGGGGCGCCCGGGCCCTCAGGCGCTGCGAGCTGGGCTTTCGCGCGGACTACATCGCCGGCATCGCCCGGGAGCTGACCGATCCGGAGGGCCTGGGCCCGCTGACCCTGGAGGGGCTCCGGTCCCTGCGGGACGTCCCGGCGGACCGGGCCCGCCTCAAGCTCCTGGAGTTTTGCGGCGTGGGCGACAAGGTGGCCGACTGCGTCCTCCTTTTCTCATTGGACAAGCTCGATATGTTCCCGGTCGACCGGTGGGTGCAGAGGGTGGCCGAGAGGCTCTTCTTCCGGGGCCGGCGGCTCTCACCGAAGAAGGTCCGCGAGTGGGGCCGGCGACATTACGGCCGTTACGCCGGCTACGCCCAGCAGTACCTCTTCCATTATATTCGCCATCTATGATTCGGGGTGCGGGGTGCGGCTGGCTCCCCGGCACCCGGCACCCGGCACCCTGTTCTTCCACCCCTTCGTTTCCGGTGGGCCGACACTTTCACTCACCCCCCCTCCTGAGGCATATATATCCCGGCCTCCATACAAAAGCCCAGAAGTGCAAAAGGTGAGCGAAAATGGACCCCGATGCAGACGATGATTGCAGCTGGGAGGAAGTGTACTCGTCCTACGGTTGCGACACCCATTACGACTGAGAGCCTCACTATCATCGACCCATCCCGGAGGCAGGCCGGCCGGCGCCAGTTCCCTCTTGCCCCTTCCCCTTTTTTGGGGAAGGGTCCTCGAAGGGGCCGCCCGTCCGGTCGGGCGGCCCGGCGGGGAGTTCCAGGCCCCGCCGGCCCGGCCGGCCTGCCCTTAGAACAGGGAGCGGGCAGCGGGGAGCAGTGGACGACTGGCGCCGTTCCGTCACCGCTCCCCGCTGCCCGCTCCCCACTCCCTTTCCCCTGCCCCCTGACGCTTGCCCCTTGCCCCCCTCACGATTAACTATAATACCAGCCAAGCGCATCCCAGCCGGGGTGCTGGACCATGTCCGACGGCGACAAGAGCATCATTCCGCTTATCAAGAACATGACCGAGATCATCAATGCCGAGGACCTGGCGCTGGAGGCCGCGCGCGAGCTCATCAAGGACGAGATTAAGCGCGTCATCCGGGCCAAGCTCGATGAGAACCCGGCCCTTCGCAACGAGATCAAGGAGGCCATCTCGCTGTACCTTGAGTCGAAGGCCCGCCAGGCCTTCGCCATGGTCAAGCTGACCAAGTGCGGCGCAAAGCTGGGACTGGAGCTCATCCCGCCGGGCCTCAAGCAGGAGATGACCAGGGAGGTCGTCTCGGTCTTCCAGGAGGAGATAAACGCCATCCTGGCCAAGGGGCTTTGAAAAAACAAGGCACGGGGCGCACGGCGCAAGGGTCATGGCGCGAGGGGAAAGGGGCCTGGGGGGTTGCGCTGTCCCCGCCACCCTTCCCCCTTGTCCCTTTTCCCTTGCGCCTTTCCCCTTGAGCCTTGCGCCCTGCGCCCCGCGCCTTCCTCCTTGCTGGAAAAAGAGTTGAAGTTCCTACTAGGAATGTAAAAAAAGCCCGGGCCGGCGGCACGTCGCCTGCCGTGCCCAAGCTCGCGGCGGGGACCCGAAACGCCCCCGGGTTCCTTCCGAGAGAGATTTGGGAGAATCCGTTCAGCCGAAGAGCGCGCTGAGCCCGGCCGCGGCCTCTTCCTCAGACACGGTCTTCTCTTCCTTCTTCTCCTTCCTCTCCTCTTTCTTCTCCTCCTTCTTCGGCTCGGCTGCCGGCGCCGCGGCGGGTGCCACGGCCGCGGTGGCTATGGCCTTCGCTATGTCGACGCCCTGGAGCGCGGCCACGAGGGCCTTCGCCCGGGTCTGGTCGACGGCCACGCCAGCTGCCTTGAGCACCCCGGCGATGCCCTCCTCGGTGACGGGCTTGCCGGCGGCGTGCAGGAGGAGCGCGCTGTACACATACTCCATCTTTTTCATCCTCCTAGGGTCTCGTCCACTGTCTCTACGGTCTCACATCCACGGTTGATAGTCAGACTCCGGCCGCCGAGGAGAGGGCCCTCGCCTGGGCGCCGGCCCTCCCGATGAGCAGCTCTATGGTGTCCTTGGTCGGTATGCCGGCCTCCAAGGCCAGCCCCATGGCCTCCATCCGGGCCTTTGCTATGAGCGGCCGGATGGTGAAGGGGGTCGGGTAGGCGGATAACATCGCCAGCTTGAACGCCTGGGCCGCCGCCAGGCCCATCTCCCCCATTATCTTGACCTCGTCGATGGCCAGGAGGTTCGCAGGGTAGACCGTCCCGGCCTCCCAGGCCGCCTGCAGGTCCAGCCCCACGACCAGCGGGTGGATCTCCAGCTTGGCGAGCATGGGCGCAAGCTCCCGGGGGATGCGGTCGCCCTTCCTCACCAGGGTCTTGTCCTTCTTGATGAGCACCTTGCCGCCCTCTATGCCGGCCGGGATGCCGGCCTTCTGCAGCTCGCCCACAATCGGGCCGGGCTTGAAGGAGGTCTCGCCCTCGCTGACCTTGATGTCGTCGGGCGCCAACTCGCCCCCCTTCGCGGGCGAGGGCATCTTGGTCGCCTCCATCTGCTTGAAGAGGAGGAAGGGGTTGAGGTCGGTCGCCACCAGGGCGGTCTGGGACTGGATGGCGCCCGCCAGGCCCTTGAGGCCTGGCTTTCCCTTCTCCATCTCCAAGAGCGCCAGCCGGAAGAGGTTGTTCTTCGAGACCACTATCTCGGCCTTGCCCCGGAGCATCCCGCGTATCTTCTGGAGCTGGGGGCCGGGGATGCCCGCCACCTTCGCGATGGCGATTATCTTGTGGTCCCGGATGAGCTGGTTGAGCCTCTGGAGCTGCTCCTTCTTTGCCGGTGCCACGTGTGCCTGCCGCTTTGCCATTCTCTCCACCTCACATGATCTTCATGGCCGGGCCCATCGTCGTCTTGACGAACACGGAGTGTATGTTGGCCGGGCCGCGCTCGAGCCTTGCGAGTATCCTCTTCATCACCGCGTCCACGTTGGCCGCCAGGTCCTCGGCGCTCATGTCGCGGGAGCCGACGGTCGCGTGGAAGGTCCGCCGGTCACGGCTCCGGACCTTCACCGAGTTCCGGACGGCGTTGAGCACGGGCGAGGGGTCGGAGCCGGGCGGGATGGGCCGGGGCATCTTCCCCCGCGGGGCGAGGACCTTGCCCAGCTTCTTGCCTATGGTGGGCATGAGCGGGGCCTCCGCCACGAAGTACTGGTGGCCCAGCGCCAGCTTGCGGGCGTCCCGCTTGTTGTCCGCGAGCTTGTCGATGTCCTCCGGGGTGAGGACCCGGTCGGCCACGTTCTTGGCCTTGGAGGTCATTTCGTTCGTGCCAAAGAGCGCCACCTTCACCCCCTTGCCGCGGCTCTTGGGCAGCGGGATGTCCTCGTCTATCCTGTTTTTGGGCACGGAGAGGTCCACGTCCTTGAGGTTGATGCAGATCTCGACGCTCTCCTTGAACTTCCTGGGCTTGGCCCCCTCGAGAGCCTTCCGGATGCCTTCGAGTACCTTGTCTTCCGCCATGTGCTCACCCCTGTAGTGCCCGTTGAACACCTGTTCGAGGGTGGTCCCCTCTTCTACAGGGCAGTTATCGCCAGTGCAGCGTCCTCAAGCAGCTTCTACTAAATGAACGTTTCGGGGCAGCAGGCAGCGGGAGGGAAGGGGAGCGGGGAGCGGGCAGCGGGAGGGAAGGGGAGCGGGGAGCGGGCAGCGGGAGGGAAGGGGAGCGGGGAGCGGGCAGCGGGAGGGAAGGGGAGCGGGGAGCGGGCAGCGGGGAGCGGTGACGGAACGGCGCCAGTCGTCCACCGCTCCCCGCTGCCCGCTGCCCGCCGCCCCTTATTTGACCACCATCACCGCCGACGGACAGCCCTTGAGCACCTGGTCCGTGACGGAGCCCGGGCCCTCCCGGCCGGCCTCCCCGCCCGAGCCGCCTATCACGACGAGGCCGATGGCCCTCTCCTGGGCCAGCCGGATGACCTTCTCGGCCGGCTTTCCGAGCCGAAGATCCATGTCGACGGTGAGGCCCCTCTGGGCCATATCGAGGTGCCACTCGAGTATCTTGGCGCCCGTCGGGCTCTCGGAGGGCGGCACCAGCCCCTCGTTTTTTATCTCCACGAGCCTCAGGCGCGCCCGGGCCCTGAGCGCTATCTCCCCGGCCACGTCGAGCGCCCGCTGCGAGCTCCGGGAGCCGTCGTAGGCGACCAGGAGCGTCTTCAGGGGCAGCAGGTTGCGCACGACTATGACCGGGCTGCGGGCGTAGTGGCTCACCTTCTCGCTGACGCTGTCGACCAGAAAGTCTGGGATGTCCAGCACGCTCCGGCCGCCCATTATGACCAGGTCGCACTTCTCCGAGAGCACCGTGGCGCATATGCGGCCGGCGACCGGGCCCTCCAGGACCAGGGAGGTGGCGGCGATTCCCTTGCGGCGCAGCGCCCTTTCCGAGACATCGAGCACCTCGGCGGCCATCTCGCCGGGATTGGTGCCCACCTTCTCCTGGCGCGCGATCATCTCGGGCGATATTACATGGAGCAGGACGATCTCGGAACCGAAGGCCTTGAAGAAGTACTCCGAGTAGAGAACCGCCTCGACCGACGGCCTCGAGCCGTCCACGGGCACCAGGATCCTTTGGAACATTGTCACCTGTCCGGCGCGGCGCCGGCTCCGTCCGTGGAGAGTGAGACCGGTGATGCTCAGCCCTTGAGCAGGCCGTCGTGCTTGCCCTCGTCTATCTCCCGCTGGACCTCGCGGGGGTCCTTGCCCTCGACGGTCACGCCCATGGAGACGCAGGCCCCGATGACCTCCTTCACGGCGTTGCGCAGGTTCCGGCCCAGAAGCGAATCCTGCTTCATGCGCGCGATCTTCCTGGCCTGCTCTATCGAGAGGTCCCCGACCTTGTCGGTCCTGGGCTTCCCGGAGCCCTTCTCGGCGCCCAGCTCCTTCAGGATGAGGGCGGAGGTCGGCGGCGTGCCGACCTCGACCGTGAAGCTGCGGTCCTTCTCGACCACTATCTTGACGGGCACCTTCATGCCCGTGAAGGCCCTGGTCTTCTCGTTGATGGCCGCCACCACCTGGATGACGTTCACCCCCAGGGGCCCCAGCACGGGGCCCAGCGGCTGGCCCGGCGTGGCCTTCCCGCCGTCCACGAGCACTTCCACCTTCTCGGCCATTGTGTCTGTCCTCCAGCTTGGAACCGGACTACTTCTCCTCCTTCTCTATGACGCGCACGCAGTCCCCCTTCACCGTCACGGGGATGGATATGAGGGCCTCGAAGAGCTCGACTGTGATCTCCTCCTTGGCCTCGTCGATCTGCTGGACCCGGGCCTTCTCGCCCTTGAAGGGCCCCGACACCAGCTCCACTATGTCCCCCTCGACGATGCCCGCCACCAGGGGCTTGGGCGTCAGGAGGTGGGATATCTGGCCCATCGTGGTGCTGCCCTCGACGACGCCGCGCACCTTGGGGATGCCCTTGATGAGGTTCTTGAACTCGTCTATGTCGTCGGACTCGACCAGGAGGTACCCCCGGAGGGTCGCCGGCGAGAGAATCGATGAGACCTTGGCCCCCCGGCGCTTCACGCGCCCGGCGATGGCCTCGGCGACTATCTTCTCGTGGCCTATGGAGGTCTTGATGATGATTATCTGGGGCTTTTCGCCCGGAGGGGCGTCCGGGTCCACCGGGGCCGCCGGCCTTTCGGGAGCCTTTGACGCGCTCTTGACAGTGTCGGCCAATCCATCATCCCCGGGTTCAGATTCCCAGAAGGCTGCGGAAGAAGGCCGGGCCGTTGTTCCAGATGAGGTAGATCAGGAACCCGAGCGCGCCGATGGTTATCGCCCCGATGCTGGTTATCTGGAGCGTGCGCTTGTACTCCTCGGCATCGGGCTTCTTGGCCATCTTGAGCACCCGGCCGTACTTGCCGCTGCCCAGGCCCTTGACGTAGCCCTCGGCCCACCTTTGCCCCTTCCAGGATATCTCCATTATGTCCATCGGACTATCTCCTTACGTAATCTATGCCGTGCGGCGCGGTGAGCTGGACGCGGCTGCCGGGCCCCAGGATCTGCCGGCTCCTCACGCCGGTCAGCACCACCATCACCCGCAGCGTGTGCTCGAGCGCCGGGTCCACCGCCGCACCCCAGATTATCCGGGCGCCGGGGTTGATGCGGTTGTGCACCTCCTCGACGACTCGCTCGGCCTCCGACACGGTCATGTCCGGGCCCCCGGTCACGTTGACGAGGGCGCCCGAGGCGCCGCTCACGTCCACCTCTAGCAGGGGCGAGTTGATGGCCTCGTTCACCGCGTCCAGGGCGCGGTTGTCCTCCTCCGCCTCTCCCAGGCCTATCATCGCGACGCCGCCGCCCTTGAGGATCGTCCGAAGATCGGCGAAGTCCAGATTGACCAGCCCGGGCTTGGTTATTATCTCGGAGATGCCCTTGATGGAGCGCATGAGCACCTCGTCGGCCACCTTGAAGGCGGCGTTGAGCGAAAGGCGCGGGACCAGCTCGAGCAGCTTGTCGTTGGGGACGACGATCACGGTGTCCGCATTCGACCGAAGCTGCTCCAGGCCCCACTCGGCGTTCTCCATTCGGACCACGCCCTCCGCCCGGAAGGGCAGCGTGACGACGCCGATGACCAGGGCGCCCAGGTCCTTGGCGATCTTGGAGACGACCGAGGCAGAGCCGGTGCCGGTTCCCCCGCCCAGGCCGCAGGTCACGAAGCAGATGTCGGCGCCGTTGAGGGCGGCCTTGAGCTCTTCTTCGGACTCGCGGGCCGCCTCCTCCCCCACCTGGGGGAGAGCGCCGGCGCCCAGGCCGCGCGTCACGCGCCGGCCCAAAAGGATCTTTCGCGGGGAGTGGATGGCCAGAAGGTGCTGGGCGTCAGTGTTGGCCGCGTAGAGCTGCACGCCCGGGATGCCCGCCTCAACGATGCGGTTGATGGTGTTGCAGCCCGCGCCGCCGCACCCGATTATCTTGATGCAGGTGCGCAGTCCCTGGAGCACCTTCTCCAGTTCCTCGTCGTCCCGCCCCAGAGGCTCGGCCGGCGCCTCCGGTACCGGCGGTGCGGCCGTGGCGGGCCTCTCGCCCGGAGGCCTGGCCAGCATCTCCCTGATTATGGATTTCATGGTCTTCCCCTCCTTTCCGGCCCGCGCCCCCCGATGGTCCACCCTAGTTTATCGTCGCCTTTGGCGTCGCGGGCCACGCCTTCTCTCCAATCATGTTGGCATTTTAATACGTTTCGGTATCGGAATCCGGGTGCCGGGTGCCGGGACGGATCCGGAATCTGGAGGATGGTTTCCGCTCGTTTCATTTTGCAGTCCGGCACCCGGCACCCTGCACCCTGCACCCGGCACCCGGCCCCCGGCACCCTGTCGTTGCGCCTACCTCACAAACTCCAGCCCCTTCGCGGCCGGGCCGGGGGACCACTGGAACTTGCTCTTGACGCCGGTGACGACCAGCATTACGCGCATGGTGTGCTCCAAAGCGGGGTCCACGGAGCAGCCCCAGATTATCCGGGCCATCGGGTTGATGCGGGCGCCCACTATCTCGGCGATCTTCTCCGCCTCGGTGACGGTCATGTCCGAGCCGCCCGAGACGCTGATGAGGGCCCCCGTGGCGCCGGCGACATCCACGTCGAGCAGGGGGGAGTTCAGCGCCTCCATGACGGCGTCGTTGGCCTTGGTGTCGCCCTCGCCCTCGCCCATGCCTATCATCGCCACGCCGCCGCCCTTGAGGATGGTCTTGAGGTCGGAGAAGTCGAGGTTGACGAGGCCGGGCCGGGTGATTATCTCGGCGATGCCCTTTATGGCCCGCATGAGCACCTCGTCGGCGACCTTGAAGGCGGCGTCCAGCGGCAGCCTGGGCACGAGCTGCAGGAGCTTGTCGTTGGGGACCACTATCACGGTGTCGCACTGCTTGGTCAGGCGGTCCAGGCCGTCGGCTGCGTTTTGCATTCGCATCGCGCCCTCGGCCTTGAAGGGCATGGTCACGACGCCTATCACGAGCGCGCCGGCGTCCCTGGCGAGCTTGGCGATGAAGGGCGCCGAGCCCGTCCCGGTGCCCCCGCCCATGCCGCAGGTGATGAAGGCGATGTCCGTGCCGTTCATCACGGGCTTGAGGTCGTCCTCGGCCTCCTTCGCCGCCTCCTCGCCTATCTGGGGTATCGCGCCCGCGCCCAGCCCGCGCGTGCACCTCCTGCCGAGGAGGAACTTGCGCGGGGCGTGGACCGTGAGCAGGTGCTTGGCGTCGGTGTTCATGGCGAACATCTCGGCGCCCACGATGCCGGCCTCGACGAGGCGGTTTATCGTGTTGGAGCCGCCGCCGCCGCAGCCGAAGACCTTTATCTTGACCTTCATCCCCTGGAGTATCTCCTCGAGCTCGCTGTCGTCCGCTCCCGGCTCCATGCCCGCCGGGGGCGCTGCGGGCGCGGGCTGCGAGATGTCGGGTCCCCTTCGAGAAAGCGCGTCGGTAACGATCGATTTCACCGTGGCACACTCCGTTTGCCGCAAACGACATGAACGATATGAGAAGATTTATAATTAACTCTAGGAAGGGGCAGCGGGCAGCGGGCAGCGGACGGAGCACAGGGTTCGGCGGGCAGGGGGAAGAACGGGGGTCCGGGGGTTGTTTTGCAGAAACAACAACCGATTCCTCGCCCTTGATTCCCCACCCCGCACCCTGCACCCTGCACCGGGGTTCGTCCCGGCCGTTTCACGGTTTTTCACCTTTTTTTTCTGAATCGGCAAATATTGCGAACATCAATAATGGTGTGCGTGAAGAGCGCGGCGCCGCCCCGATGTCTGCATGGACCGGAAGGGCGCGCCCCGCCTTGCCTTTTGCGAAACCCCGGTGATGAACGATGAACGCCAACCTGGGACAGCTCGCTTCCCTGCCTGCCTCCATCCATGACCTCCCGGAGCCCCGGCTCCGGGGCGCGCTGCCGGAGCCCCGCTCGAGGGGCCGGCGCATCCGCAGGATCTTCGAGGACTCCGAGGAAGCGCGCTACCCGGTGCTCAAGGTCTCTCCCGACGGCATCCTCCTTCATGCCAACCGGACCGGCCGGGAGCTCCTGGCCCCGCTGGGTTACGGCATCGGCCAGAACCTGCCCGAGCAGCTCTGCGGGCTGCTCCCGGAGGTGCTGCGCAGCGGCGTGGGCGAGGACATCGAGCTCCGGGCGGGCGAGGAGAGCTTCGTCTTCACGGTCATGCCGCGGCCGCTCGCGGGCCCCGAGGGCCCCGGACGCGTCGCCAGCGCGCCGGCGGAGGGGTCCCCGGAGAACCCCGGCGCCCTGCTCGACGAGCTGCCCATATTCTTCTACCGGACCCGGTTCAACGGGAACGCCGGAAAGGGCTGGGTGAGCCCCGGCGTCAAGCCCGTCACAGGGTTCGACGCGGAGCAGTACCTGTCCTCGCCGGGGTTTTGGGAGTCGCGGCTCCACCCGGAGGACTTCTGGCGGGTGCTCAGGGCATTCCGGAAGGCAGGCTCCGTCGGAGGCGTGTCGCTGGAATACCGCTGGAGGCGTGCGGACGGCACCTACGCCTGGTTCCTTGACCAGGCGGTGCTCGCCAACGGCCACGGCGGCAACGGGCGGGTGCTGGTCGGGGCCCGGATGGACATCACATCGCGCAAGGAGTCCGAGCTGTGGAGGCAGGAGGGCCACGATTTCATGGAGGCGCTCCTGGGCGCCGTGTCGGACGGGGTGTGCCTGATGGACGACAGCGCCAACTTCATCTTCATGAGCGGGCCCCTGGAGAGGCTCCTGGGCTACCGGAGGGAGGAGTGGGCGCGCGGGACCATGCCGGCCGCCGTCCACCCCGACGACCAGCGCAGGCTGGCCTCGGCCGTGCTGGCCGCGGCCGGTGGCAGGAAGGCCGGCTGCCGGGCGCGTTTCCGGACGAGGAGCGGGGCGTACGTCGAGTTCGCGGCTGCCCTCTCCCCGTTCTCCTGGAAGGGACGGCCCCTGGCACTGGCATCCCTGAGCTGCGTCAACCGGCAGGGCTGAACGAGGTCCGTTGAAGGGCACAGGTGGGTCGTCCGTCGCGGGCGTCATAGGGTGTGGGGCATTGGCCGGGCAAAAGGTCTTGGTGGTCGAGGACGAGAGCGTCATTGCGCTCGACCTGCAGCGGCGGCTGGAGGGCCTGGGCTACACCGTTACCGGGACGGCCGGGACGGCCGATTCGGCGATGAGGCTGGCCCGGGCGCTCCGCCCGGACATAGTTCTCGTGGACATCGTCCTGCGCGGCCCCGAGGACGGGATAGAGCTCTCCTCGAGGATGCAGGCCGAGCTCGACCTTCCGGTCGTGTACGTCACGGCCCACTCCGACGACAGGACGGTCGCCCGGGCCAAGGCCACCGGGCCCTACGGCTATGTCACAAAGCCGGTGGACGACCGCCAGCTCCAGATCGTCATAGAGATGGCGGTCTACAAGCACGCGTCCGAGAGGGCGCTGCGCGAGAGCGAGGAGCGTTTCCGCCAGCTCGCGGAGGCCTCCTCGGAGGGAATGCTGGTGCACGACCGCGGGGTAATAGTGGACCTCAACGCCTGCATGGCCCGCATGCTGGGATGCGCTCCCGAAGACGTCGTCGGAAAGCCCCTCTCCGGGCTCCTCGATGGGACCGAGGGGGGTTTGCGGGACATCGCGGAGGTGTTCGGGGACGACGGGCCCACCGAGGCCGTGCTGCGAACCAAGGACGGAACGGCTTTCCCCGTCGAGGTGGCCGGCCGCTCCATGCCTTTCAGGGGCCGGACCGTCCGCGTTTCGGCGGTCCGGGACATCACGCATCGCCGGGAGATGGAGAGGCTCGTCCGGGAGAGGGCCCGGAGCGAGCTCTACGGGTTCGTCGTATCGGCGCTCCCGCTCATCGCCCCCGGGGCGCTCCAGACCGTGCGCGAGGACCTGCTGCGGACATTCGGGGACCGGTTCGAGCGCTACTTCCGGCCCAGGTACGAAGCCGAGGAGGCCCCGACGCCCGGTGCTGAAACGGCCGGGGCGCTGGAGGGGCACCTCCGGTGGGCAACGGAGCTCTTCTCCAACTTCGGCATCGCCGCCCGAGGCTCCTGCGCGGACGGGACCGGCGTCCTGGAGTTCCAAAGCTGCCCGTGGATAGACTACTCGAGAAAGAACCCGGTTTTCTGCGTGCTGTGCCAGACGATGGTGTCCCGGAGCTTCGCCTGGGCCTGCCGCAATGGCGCGGTGGGGGTCAGGGGGACAATCGCGGGCGGCGCCAAGACCTGCCGGTTCGAGCTGAGGCCGCCGGGCCGGAAAAAGGGGGGGGAGGCGGGCGATTGAGGGGCGGGCGGCGCAGGCGCCCCGGCCCCGGGCCGCGCGCCCGGGCCGAGAGGGAGCTGGCCCTGCGCGACGCCCGGTTACGCGGGCTTGCGGACAGCGCCGGAGCCGGAGTCGCCCTCACGGACTTGGAGGGCCGCTTCACCTTCGTCAACCGGGCGCTATGCGAGCTCGCGGGCTGCGAGGAGGGCGAGCTGATCGGAAGGAACTTCGCGGACTTCCTCCACCCCGACGACCTCGGCCCCCTGATGGGGCTCTTCCTCAGGGGCCATGACGAGCCGGAGGCGCCGGCCCAAGTCGAGTTCCGGGTGGCCCGCAAGGACGGGACATTCCGCCACTGCTTCTCGGCCCCGACGGCGTTGATGCTGGACGGCGAGGTGACGGGGTTCGCGGCGATAGTGCTCGACGTAACCGACCGCAAGCTGGCCGAGGAGGAGCTGCGTAGAAGCGAAGCCCGCTTCGCCAAGATATTCTCCTCCAATCCGGCGGCGATGGCCATCACCCGCCTGGACGACGGCCGGCTCACCGACGTCAACGGGGCCTGGCAGAGGCTCACCGGTTTCTCCCAGGTGGAGGCCGTCGGCCGCACGCCGGTCGAGCTGGACATATGGGCCGATCCGGCCGAGAGGGAGCGTATGGTCGCCGATGTGCGCGAAAGGGGAAGCTGGCGCGGAGAGGTGAGTTTTCGGGACAGAACCGGCAGATCCCTGAACCTGCTCATGTCGGCGGAGCTCATCGAGCTCGGCGGGGAGCGCTTCCTGGCCACGATGGCCCAGGACATGACCGACATAAAGCTGGCGGAGGAGGCGCTGAGGTCCAGCGAGAGGCGGTTCCGGCTGCTTGCCGAGAACGCCGGGGACATGATATACCGCGTACGGCTGCTGCCCAGGCTGGCCGTCGAGTACGTCAGCCCCTCCGCACTGGCCATCACGGGCTACTCGCCGGAGGAGTACTACGCCGAGCCCGTTTTGGGCTTCGGCCTCATACCTTTCGAGGGCCATCCGGAGCACGAGGGGGCCGCGTGGGCCCGCGATCTTGCGTCCGGGCCGCGCACGATGCGCTGGCAGCGCAAGGACGGCGGCACGGTCTGGCTGGAGCTCCTCAACCACCCGGTGCTCAACGCCGCCGGGCGGCTCGTCGCGATCGAGGGCGTCGCCCGCAACGTCACCGAGCGGAAGCGGGCCGAGGACGCGCTCAGGGAGTCGGAGGAGAAGTTCCGGGACCTCGCGGAGCAGTCGCCCAACATGATCTTCATAAACTGCCGGGGCAAAGTGGTGTACGCCAACCGCCGGTGCGTGGAGCTGATGGGCTACAAAAGGGACGAGTTCTACGCCCCCGATTTCGACTTCTGGACCCTGGCGGCGCCCGAGTGCCGCAAGCTCGTCGCCGAAAAATACGGGGCGCACCTCAGCGGCCGGGAGGTGGCGCCCTACGAGTGCGCCTTCACGGCGAAGGCGGGGAGTCGCATCGACGCCATCCTGAGCACCAAGATAATAAACTACGGCGGCGAGCGGGCGCTTTTGGGCACCATCACCGACATCACCGAGCGCAAGGGGATCGAGCGGGCGCTTCGCGACAGCGAGGACCGCTACCGCCGCCTCTTCGAGAGCGCGCCCCAGGGCATCGTGACGCTCGATCTCGAAGGGACGGTGATGGACGTCAACCTCGCCGCCCTGAAGATGATGAACCTTCGCCGCGAGGAGGTCGTGGGGAGGCACCTGGCCGAAATATCGGGCGCCGCCGCCGACCTGCCAGCCCTCGCGGGGCAGCTCGCTAGGTTCCTGCAGGGGGAGGCGTTCGAGCGGCTGGAGGTGAGGATTCCGGCCCCCCAGGGCGACGTGTGGCAGGAGGTATTCCCGGCCATCGTGGAGAAGGACGGCGAGCCCCAGGGCATCCAGATAATGATGAGGGACATCACCGCGAGCAAGCTCGCCGACGAGAGCATCCGGGCGTCGCTCCGGGAGAAGGAGGTCCTGCTCAAGGAGATCCACCACCGGGTCAAGAACAACCTGCAGATAATCCACAGCCTTCTCAACATGCAGGCCCGCAAGGTCCGGGACGGCCGGGTGATCGAGGCCCTGCGCGAGAGCCAGAACCGCGTCCGCACGATGGCCCTCATCCACGAGCGGCTCTACCGGTCGACCGACCTCTCCGAGATCGACATGAGGGAATACATCGGCCGCCTTGCCGGGGAGCTCCACCGGACGTATTCCCCCGCCTCCGGGAAGGTGGAGCTGGTGCTGGACCTCGAGGACGTGAAGCTGGGGATAGACAAGGCGATACCCTGCGGGTTCATCGTGAACGAGCTCGTGTCCAACTCGCTCAAGCACGCCTTCGCCGGCCGCGCCGGGGGGGAGCTGCTGCTGTCGCTGTCGCGGGATTCCGGTGGCGCCGTCCGCCTGGGAGTGCGCGACGACGGCCCGGGGCTGCCGGAGGGCCTGGACTTCCGGAGGACCGAGTCTCTGGGGCTGCAGCTGGTGTGCGCGCTTGTGGACCAGCTGCAGGGGACGATAGAGCGCGCTCCGGGAGCGGGCACCTCCTTCGTGGTGTCGTTCCGGCCGGACCTGGAGGAGGCCTGACGGGCATGGCCGGCGCTAGAATCCTGGTGGTGGAGGACGAGGCGATAGTGGCCCGGGACATCGGGTCGAGGGTGGTGGCCCTCGGGTACCAGGTCGCCGGCGTCGCCCACACCGCCGCGGACGCCGTGGCGCGGGCCGGGGAGCTCCGGCCGGACCTCGTTCTCATGGACATCCGGCTCGGGGGAAGGACGGACGGGATAGAGGCCGCTTGCGCCATCCGTGAGAGGTTCGACGTGCCCTCGGTGTTCCTGACCGCCTACGCCGACGACGAGACCCTCCGGCGCGCCCGGGCGACCGAGCCCTTCGGCTACCTCGTGAAGCCCTTCCAGGACCGGGAGCTCCACGCCACCATCGAGATGGCGCTCTACCGGCACCGGGCCGAGCGGGCCCTTCGCGCCTCCGAGCTACGGCTGCGCACGCTGGTCCAGCTGGCCCCCGACGCCATAGTCATGACCGATGTCTCGGGGGGCGTGGTCCTGTGGAACCGGGCGGCGGAGGCGATGTTCGGCTTCAGCGAGCGGGAGGTGGCGGGGCGGCCCCTCTCGGCCCTGCTCGACGCCGAGGGCGCCGGCCGGGGGGCCGCCGTGGCGGCCGAGCTCGCCCGGAAGGGGGGGCTGCGCAACTTGGAGATCCAGGTGGCCGGCCGCAGCGGCGAGCCCGTCCCGGTGGAGATGAGCGCCTCGGTGCTCCTGGACCAGCGCGGCCGCCCGGCGGGAACGGTCTCGATCTGGAGGGACGTCTCCGAGCGGCGGCGGGCTCGCCTGGAGATGATGAGCCGGCTCATGACCCACGAGCTTTGGGAGGGGAACCTCTACCTCGTGAAGGAGGCCGCGCCGGTGCTGTCGCTGGAGTGCTTCCGGGAGCTCCTGCGGGCGGGCTACCGCGGGACGATGCTGTCGAGGAGCCCCGCGGCCGGGGCGCCGGTCGACGGCGCCCCGCAGTTCGAGCACCGCTGGATATCCCGTCGTGGCGGCGAGGGCTCGCTCCCGCCCGACCCGGCCGCGCTCGAGCGCTGGGTGGACGGCCTCCGGCGCAACCAGGCGCTGCTCATCGACCGGCTGGACTACCTCGTGTCGGAGGGCGGCTTCGAGGGCACGCTGCGGTTCGTCCACCGGCTGCGCGAGCTCGCCTACCTCCACGGCCACATAGTCGTCCTCTCGGTGGACCCCGAAACGCTTCCCCCGGGCGAGCTCCGGGCTTTCGAGAAGGAGTCCTCCGAGGTCCGGGCCCGCTCGGCGAAGGCCCTCCCGGAGGACCTCCTGGAGATCGTTCGCCTGGTGTACCAGCTGAACGGCACGGGCATCAAGCCAACGATGAGGGAGATATGCTCCGAGCTCGGCCTGAGCCGGCCCACGGCGCGCAAGCGCCTGCGCAACCTGGTCCGCTCGGGCCACGTGCTCCTGGGCGCCCGCGGGAGGACGAAGGTGGTGGAGCTCTCGGAGAGGGGGCGCCGGGTGTTCCTGGGCTGAATTTTCATATGCATCTTTTTTCAATCACGGCGCAAGGGAGGAGGCGCAGGGAACACGGGAGGAATCCTCGATAGTTCCCTTGATCCTTCCACCTTGCGCCCTGCGCCTTGCTCCGTCCCTTGCGCCCTGCGCCTTGCGCCCTGCGCCTTTTTTCAGTGTCTTTCCACCCGGATTTCAACATCCATATATTCGCAGTACTGGCAATACGTGGCGCAGGGTGAACATGGGCGGCCGGGCGGGCCGGAGGGTGCGTGCGGCGAAGCGGGCCGGCGGGGCCAGGGTGCTCGTGGTGGAGGACGAGAACATCATAGCACGGGACATCGCCCAGCGGCTGGAGGCGCTCGGCCACGAGGTCGTGGGCACGGAGGCCACCGGCGCCGGAGCCGTGGCGGCCGCGGGCCGGTCGGCGCCCGACATCGTGCTCATGGACATCGTCCTGGACGGCCCCATGGACGGCATAGAGGCGGCCGGGCTCATCGCGGAGCTCTACGGCCTGCCCGTGGTGCTGCTCACCGCGTTCGGCGACCGGGACACCCTGGAGCGCGCCCGCGCCTGCGGGCCGCAGGGCTACATCCTCAAGCCATTCGACGACCGGGAGCTAGAGATCACCCTGGAGATCGCCCTTGAGCGCCACTCCATCGAGCGGGCGGTCCGGGATAGCAGGGAGCGGTTCCGGATGCTCGCCGAGGCCTCCTTCGAGGGTGTGCTGGTGTACCGCGGCGGGACGGTCCTGGACGCCAACGGCCGGCTGGCGAACCTCCTGGGCTGCGAGCCCCGGGAGCTGCCCGGCCGGAGGCTCTTCGACCTGGTCGACCCGTCGTGCCACGACGGGATAGGGAAGCGAATCCTTGCCGGCGACGACTCGGCGTTCGAGCTGCGGATGCGCCGCTGGGACGGAACGACCTTCCCCGCCGAGGCGGTGGCCAGGCCTGTGGGCGGGGGGGTTCCTGGTACCAGGGTGATGGTCGTGCGGGACCTCACGCTGCAGAAGGAGGCCGAGCGGGCGCTCAGGCGGCGGGCGACCCGCGAGCTCTACGGCTTCGTGGTCTCCGCCCTGCCGCTCGTCACGTCAGGCGCACACCAGGAGGTCCGCGAGGACCTCATCAAGACCTTCTCGGACCGGTTCGACGCGTTCTTCAGGCCGGCGTTCGAAAGGGAGGCCGTCGACGGCGATGAGCCCCGGCCGCCCCTGGAAAGGTTCCTGGCCTGGTCAGCGGCGCTCTTCGCCGGCTTCGGGATGGACCCGGCGGTCTCGTCCGGCGACGGCTTCGGCGCCCTCGAGCTGCGCGCCTGCCCCTGGAGGGAGTGCTCGGCCTCCAACCCGGTCTTCTGCCTGCTCTGCCGCGCGATGGCCGCCCGCGGTTATGCCTGGGCGGTCCCCGGCGGCTCGGTGGGCCTGAAGGGCACCATAGCCGCCGGCCGCGACCGTTGCCGGCTGGAGTTCTGGCCCCACCCGGGGCGCAGGGGTGTCTGAGGGCCCGCCGCGGCCTGCATTTCACTTCCTTTTCCTTTTCGGACTGGATGGCCAACCCGGACATCCGGCCCGCCACCGTCGAGGACTGCGGCGCCCAGGGACTGGTCTTCCTCAACTGCCCGTTCGAGGAGGCGGGCCGGGGGCCGGCGCCACGCCAGCCCGCCGGTCGGTGTCGGCAGGTTGGCGCCGCCCCGCCGGGTCGCCCGCCTCCTCGAAGACCCCCGCCGCCTCGCTCTTGAGCAGGGCGAGCTCCTTCTCCCCTATCGCCTGCGGGTTCAGGCCCAGAAGCAGGATGCCGCCCGTGCCCATCACCCGGTCGTTGAGGTACTGGACCAGCTTGAGCACCGTCTGGAACCCGGTCTTGGCCAACATGTACTCGAGGCCCTCGATTAGGACCAGGTAGTCCCTCGCCTCCCGCGTGAACCCGCCGATGGCGGTGCTCAGCGGCCCGAGCTCGCCCGGGTCGATGCAGTTCTCGCCCGGCACCTTCGAGGAGGTGAGCCAGATGAAGGGCGTCCTCTCCAGGCCGTAGAGCTCGCGCGCCTCGCGCGGGGGCCGCCGCGTGACCCAGAGGCCCGGGCGCGCCGCATCGCCCTCAGGCCTCCGTCTCGCCGGCCGAACGGGGCCTTTGCTCCCGCGCGGTCGCCGGCGTCCGAGAGGCTTCCTCACCGTCGTGCACCCCGGTCGCCTCGCTCCGCAGGAGAGCCAGCTCCTCCGGCTGGAAGGCGGCGGCGTCGATGGATACGAGGAGCACCCCTCCGGAGCCCATGACCCGGTCGTTCACGTAGTGCACGAGGTTGAGGGCCCCTTTGAAGCCCACGTTGGAGCTTATGTACTCCAGTCCCTCGAAGAGAACGATGCCGTCCCGCGCCGCCGACAGGAAATCCAAGAGGGCCCGGCTCAGGCGGGATGTGTCGGCGGGCCCGATGCACAGCTCGCCCTCGACGCTTGCCGAGGTCAGCCACACGAAAGGCGTGGCGACCAGGCCGTATTCGCTGCGGCGGTCCTTCGGGCCCTGGCGCGTCACCCACAGCCCCTGGGCGCCGCCCCTCACCATCGAGGAGAAGGCCCGGCGGGCGGCGCGCCGGTCGCACTGGACATACAGGTGCATCGTCCCCGGCGCGAACCTCGGGCGGGGCGCCGGCCCCTGGACCCGCTCCTCGCGGCGCGGCACGATGAGCGGGCACTCCCTTATCACGGCGTAGGCGAGGGCGATGCCCGTCAGCGACTGGAAAAGGAGAGGCACCGCCACCCGGGGGAGGCCGGGCAGGGGCCACATCACGAGCGGGGCATCCAGCAGGGTCAGCGCCTGGAAGGCGAACATCAGCCCGAGCTCGCGGCGGGCGCCGGCCCGGCCGGACCTGATGAGCGCGGCCAGCACCGCCAGGGAGCAGGCCAGGTAGAACGTCCCGGCCGCAGCTATCACGGGCCCCAGTTCACCGAAGTCCGCCTGGAAGGAGTCGCCGGACCTCATCGGCGACAGCCTCCCCGGAATGGCGACCGCGACCCCGGCGACGAGGGCCGTGATGAAGACCGCCGGGGACGAAACCAGCGCCGACAGCCACGCGGGCAGCCACCGGCGATCGTCCCGCCGGAAGAGGACAAGGAGGTGCAAGAGGAGGGCGGCGACCCAAATCGACACCAGCTGGGGGGCGACGGCGACCGCGGTCATCGCCGCCGGGGGCACTTCCGCATAGGAGAGGAGGAACACGGCCGCAGTGAGCACCAGCAGGCCGAGCACCGCCGAAGCCATGAGGCGGGCGGGAGCGGGCGCCGAGCGGGAGAGCCTCAGGAAGGCATAGAGCGAGAGCAGCATGGTCGTCCCCATGAATCCGATGACGACCGGGGTGGCGGCAAGCATCCCGCCCTATGAATCCGTCCAGCCCTCGGATATATTTTTTGTCTCGGATAGACAGGCGGACAGGGATTGCGGCCTCATCCAGTGACCCGAATAGGAGGAGCCGGCCCTCCGCGTCGGGGCACTTCGCCTCAGGCCAGCTCGGCGGCCGGGCCGTCCCGCGGGAGCGGCCGGGCGCCCAGCCTGCGCAGGTCGCCGCGTTCCTCGTCGGTGAGGAGCTCCGAGCTCAAGAGCACCGCCATGGAGGTCCGTCCGGCGAGCTCCCGCACCTCCCCGAGGACGTCCACCGTCCGGTAGTGTCCGGCGTTGGCCACGAGGTAGTCCACGTCCTCGATGAGGACCGCGCACCCGGGGCGCTGCTCCCCCATGTCGCGCAGGGTGTGCGAGAGGACACCGACGTCGCCCGGAGGGAGGCTGCGCTCGTAGGAGGACTGGGCGAGCCAGATGACCGGCACGCGCCCGAGCCCGGTCCGACGGCGCCACGCCGCCGGGTGCGTCCGCGTGAAGGCCGCGCCCGGGGCGCCGTGGCGGACCGCGTCGATGAAGGCCGAGCGCGCCCGGGCCGCGTCAACGCTCCCGGAGTAATAGAGCCCCGGCTCGAGCGGCCTCCCGCCCGGGAGGGAGCCCTCCTCCCTCGGCTCCTCCGAGAAGGCCTTGTACCTGACCGTCGCCATGGTCAGGAGCGCCCCGGCTCCGGCGGCGGCGTAGGGCAGCGCCCGAAGGTCCAGTCCCGCCGCCGGCAGCGCCAGCCCGTAGACCGGCCCGAACCCGCAAAGGAGCAGGAAGGCGGCGAGGAACGTCGCCGGCTCGCTCCCGGAGAGAGAGCCCCATGCCCCCGTGAGCCCAAGGAGCGCCGCGGTGCCGCCCAGGAGCGCCAGCGCGAACCAGTTGATGGCCGGGTCGGCCGCCGGCACCCCCGCCGCGGCGGCGAAGGCGGCCATGAGGCCCGCCGGCAGGACTATTGCGGCCGCCAGCCGGTGGCGGTTCTCCGAAAGGCGCCTGCCCCCGGCATAGGAGAAAGTGAAGACCGCCAGGGCCGCCGGGACGAGCGGGACGCCGGCGGAGAGGGTCTCCCGGGCTCCCGGCGCGCCCGGCCATGTGGAGGCGGCGGCCTGGGCGGCGAGGAGCCCCAGGAGCGCCGCCAGCGCGTAACCGGTGCGGTTGCGCACGTTGCGCAGAACGAGCGCCATCATGCCCAAGTCGGCGAACAAGGGCAGGAGCAGCCACTGCTCCAGAAGGTCCCCCACGGGCGAGAGCTCCTGCACGCTCACTCCGTCCTGGAGAGCCCCAGGGGCCGGAACTCTATCACGCGCACGATCTCGGAGGGGTCCCAGCGTCCGTAGGCGGCCGCCCATCTTCTGCGGAACTCGTCGAGGGAGCCGGCGCCGTCGCGCGCCGCCTCCTCGTCGGTGAGCTGCCCGAGGCGCCGGCGGTAGACGTCCGTGACGAGAAGCCTCGCGAACGCCCGGTCGGACACCACCGAGAGCTTGGCGTCGTAGACGCTCCCGGCCCTCATCCTCGTCCTGCGCAGCGGGCGCACGGTGACTGTCTTGGCGCAGTACTGCACGAGCTTCACGTCACCGGGCGGGAAGAGCAGCGTGCCGGCGGAGCGGCGGCCCCAGCCCAGGGAGCCGTTGGCCCACATGATGAGCTTGAGCGTCACGAACGTGACCGCTCCGCCGACGAATACCAGGGGCATGAAGCCCAGGCTGTAGAAGTTGGCGTGGCCCCAGAAGCCCACCACGAGCAGCATGGAGACCACGAACAGCGCGGCGTTGCGCACCAGCGGGGAGCCGAGCCCCTTCTCCGCCACGGGTAGGGATTTGTCGGGGCGCATCATATTGGTTTCGTCTTGCGGAATGCATCGGTGGCGGCCGGAGCGCGCCGACGGAGGATGTCACTGGGCCCGGGCGAATTTTCGCCGACGGGTCACTGGGAGATGGCGCGTCTCCCCGGCGGTGACGCCCGTTCCCGACGGTGGACGGCACCGCGCATCGGGCCCGCTGTCGGGGGCCGGGAGGTAAAGAATATATCCGGCGGTCGGCAATACCGATACGAAGAACGCAGCGAGACCCCACCGGAAAGGTCCATGAGCATGCCTGAAGACGATTCCAAGGGAGCGCCAACGGCCGGGCTGGACGAGTTCCTGACCGGCGAGTTCTCCTCGGCCAGGCCGGGGGCGAGGTTCCTGTTCACCTGCCGCTTCACGAAGATACTGAAGCTCAACATCCTGCTGCTCCGGCTATTCCTTCAGGGCCGCGGGGAGAGGGGCATCTACGTCTCGATAGACCGCCCCCACGGCTACACCCAGCACAGCCTCAAGGCGCTGGGCGTGCCCCAGGACGGGCTCATCTACATCGACGCCATTTCCCGGCTCACCGGCCAGAGGGCCGAGGACAGCCAGGTGAGGTTTCTGGCCGACGGCTTCACCCTGCCCCTCCTGGACGACCTCTTCAGCCGGGCCTACCTCGCCGAGGGGGTCCAGAAGCACTTCGTCAAGATGGAGGAGCTGGGCTTCATCCTCCTGGACAACGTCCAGGTGATGACCCAGTACCTCCCGACGGAGAAGGCCAAACGGATCCTGGAGGGGCTCGGAGGCCTCGTCAGGCGGTACACGGCGATGAGGACCGTCTTCGTGGTTGACCCCGGCTCCAACCCCGAGCTGTGCGCGTTCCTCCGGGGGCGCTGCGACCGGGAGCTCCCGGTGAGGGAGGAGTGGCTGTGATGGCGTCCGCGGCCGCCTTCCGGGAGGCGGCCTCCGGTGCCGGGGGCGTCCTCGTGCTGGACGTAAAGTGCACCCAGATGACGCGGGTGCTCGTGGACATCCTCCGCCACCTGATAACCGAGCGGGAGGAGGCGGGCGTTGTCTTCTCGGTGGACCGGCCCTCGGCGTTCCTCAGCCGCCTGCTCGAGCACCAGGGCATCCCGCAGGACCGGCTGCTCTACCTGGACGCCGTGACCAACATCTCCGGCGAGAGCTTCGACCAGGAGGGCAAGCTCGAGCTCTTCAGCTCGCCCTTCTGCGTCAACCTCTTCTCGGAGTTCGTCTCCTGCCACTCCGAGAAGGTCGCCGGGGGCCGGAAGGGGTTCGTCGTGGTGGACAACCTCGGGGCGCTGCGGCCCTACATGACCAACCCCTGCGTGGAGCGGATCGTGGGCGCCCTCACGACGCTCGGCGGCGGCGACGCGGGGTTCAAGTCCATCTTCGTGATGGACAAGGGCTCCACGCCGGAGCTCTACGACATCGTCATGCGGCTGGGCGGCAGGGAGGTGCCGCTGTGATGTGCGCAGGCTCACGGTCCAGAAGTTATTTATCCGCGGGTGGGATTAGGATGGCTGGTCTGTTTCGGTCGAAAGGGGCAATGGCTACTGGGCGACGGTGAGAACATGGTCGGGGAGACTCTCGAGAGGGTGAGGTCCGGGATAAACGGGATGGACGAGATGATGCAGGGCGGGTTCGCGTTCCCGTCCACCGTGCTCGTCGCGGGGAGCGCCGGCACCGGCAAGACGACGTTCGCGCTGCAGTTTCTGGCGCGCGGCGTCAAGGACGGCGAGCAGGGCATCTTCTTCACGACGCTCAGCGAGCCCACGCAGTGGATGCTCCGCTTCGTCACGCACTTCAGTTTCCTGGACAAGGACACCTTTGGCAAGCAGATACGGTACGTCGACCTGGGCCCGACGCTCCGCAAGGACCGGGACCCGGACAAGCTGCTCAAGTTCATCGACGACAACATCGCCGAGTACATGCCCCAGCGCATAGTCATCGACCCCATCTCCGTCATAGGCAACATGATAAAGGGCGACTACCGCATGTTCCTCTACGACCTCGCCAACCACCTCAAGAACTGGAGGGCGGTGTCGATACTCACCGGGGAGGTGCTCCCCCAGGAGCCCTATCCCGTCGAGATATCCTACATCGTGGACACGGTCGTGCTGCTGTCGCTCGGGCTGACCTCGGAGGGCACCCGGCGCAAGTACCTGGAGATATTGAAGATGAGGGGCACGCAGCACACCACCGGCCAGCACCTCATGGACGTCTCCAGGGACGGCATTACCGTCACGGTCGGGCTCAAGTAGCCGCTGTCCGGGGGTACCGCATGACCCGGCAGAACGAGGCGGTGATGCAGCGGCTCAGGGGCGCGCTCGACTCCCCCCCCGCGGTCCGCAAGCTCCTGGTCACGATGCGCGCCCAGTCCGTGACGAGGATGGACCTTGCGGTCGCCAAGATACTGATATCGGAGAGGAAGGAGCGCGGCATATACGTCACCATCGACCGCCCGGACAAGCACGTGCTGACGATCCTCTCCAGGCACAACGTGGCCGGGCCCGGGGAGGCCTCCACGGAGATGGAGCCGGCCGGGAAGAGGCTCTTCATCGCCAAGGGCATCTTCTCCCCGGCGGTGTTCATCGGAGAGCTCCTGAACCGGATCCGGGACCCCCGCTCGGGCCCGCCCCTCGACGCCGAGCTCAGGGCGATGCGCTTCCTCTTGGTGGACAACCTCTCGTCGCTCGCGGCGTACAACGGCCCCAAGGGCATCGACGCCTGCTTCGGGCACGTGGCGATGATGCTCATGCAGTACCCCTCCATGCGCTTCATCGCCCTGGCCGGCCGCGACTCGCTGCCCGCCCTCGGCCCGGGCGCCACCGCCTTCTTCAACCTGGGGGTCGAGATACCCGACGAGTGGCTGATGGACTGAGGGCCGGGTCGGGCGGCCCCCCGGGGCCAGCCCGTGGACCGGCCCGGAGGTTGGTGGCATGCAGGGGGACCGGACGCGCGCGCAGGCCTTGTTCGACCTCGGCGAGAGGGCCGAGCGCTCGGGCGACCCGGGCGGTGCCCTGGGATGGTACGACGCGGCCACCCGGGCAGATCCGGGGCATTCGGCGGCGTGGCAGAGGAGGTGCGGCCTGCTGCGCCGGCTGGACCGCGCCGAGGAGGCGCACGCCGCCGCGCAGGCCTTCGCCGCCGCGCTCCCGGGCGCCGCCGCCGCGCACGCCGAGGCCGGGATGTGCCTGATGGTCCTCCACCGCACCGATGAGGCCGTGGCGGCATTCGAGCGCGCGGTGAAAATCGACCCCGGCCTCCGGACCGCCTGGAGGAGCCTGGGCGTGGCCCTGGGCAAGCTGGGCCGGTTCGAGGAGGCGTTCCGCTGCTTCGACCGCGCCGAGGGAAGGGCGCCGGAGGCGCCGCCCCCGCCGGCGCGCCGCGACCCCGAGCTCGCCGCGGCGGTGCACGACCGCCTGGCGGCGCTCCAGGAGGCCGGCGGGGGCTTCACCCACATCTCCGCCGACGGCCCGTTCTCGTTCAAGGCCGCGTTGGCGGTGCTGGGTTTCCTGCTTTGCGACTACGACATGGACGGAGTGGTGGTGGCGGTCTCCCGGCCGGCGCAGATGTACCGGCAGGCCCTCTCCAGGAGGGCGGTCACCGCGCACCCGCCGCATTACATAGAGGTGGCGGCCTCTCCGCCCAAAGCGACGGACGATGGGACGGCGGGCGGGGCCGGGGGCGACCGCGCCGGACCGACCGCCGGGGACGTCACGGTGCTTTCGGCCTTCGAGCCGGACCGCATCGCCGCCTCCGTGAGGGCCGCCCTCCAGAAGGTGGCGGCGCGCTACGGCGGCGAGGAGCACTTCGTCCTCATCGACGACCTGGCGGCGATGGAGTTCTACAACGGGGCCGACGTCGTGAGGAGGTTCTGCTCCGGCTTCTTCGGCGAGCTCTCCGGGCTGGGCATCTACACCTTCGCGGTTCTTCCCGACGGGAAGGCGCAACTTCTCGGTACGGCGCTTTCCGTGCCGCCGGCGAGGCTGCGCGTCGAGGGCCGGTGGCTCGCCGGGGCGTGAGTGACCGGGATTGGTCCGACGGGAAACGCGCGGCAATCTGACTGCCCGATGTCACTGGTGGGCGGGCAGTGCACCGGTAGCGGGGCCGCCTCGCGCGGCCGCGGCCGCTCGCGTCATGAGAGAAAAGCTATTAATACGGCGGCGTCGCATAGTACAATCGCAATGCAGGAGATCGGTCCGAGGGACCTTCTGGGCCGTCCGGTCTGCGACGACAGGGGCGCCCCCCTGGGACACATCAAGGGCGTCCACCAGCTGCGCCTCGCCGGCGGCTTCGAGGAGGTCACGATACAGAACGGCCGGGGCCTGATCTTCGCCCGCATCGACGAGCTGTCCCCGTCGGGGGACGGGTTCGTGCTCGCCAACGGGTTCCACACCGTGGAGTGATGCCCCCGGCCGTACGATATCACGCGCACAACGGCGCCGCCCGCCTCGGCGCCGCTCAAAGCATCTTCCGGTCTGCTTCTGGGCGCCTCGCGGCGGCGCCCGGGCGGACGCCGTTGTGCCCGGTTTTTTCACATTCACGGCAGGAGTTTCACCTCGATTCAAGGCGCAGGGCGCAAGGGACGACGAGAGGACAGAGGGCAGGGAACAGAGGACAGGGAACGGGGGGTCCCGTTTCTTCTGCCCTCTGTCCTCTGCCCTCTCGTCGTCCCTTGCGCCTTGCGCCTTTTTTTCCGCCCCCGGCACCGTCAGTGACCTGACCGGGCTTTGTTGCCGCGCAAGCGGCAATGATGACCGGACAGGTCACTTGGCGGATTCGCTGCGTGATCGCGCCCCGCCGAGAGGGGGACGGGGGCGGGCGCCGGTTCCACCGTCGGCGCCGGGGCGTTCGGCCCCCGACGGACAATATATTTATACGGGGCCCCCCTATATCATTATCCGTCAGAAACCCGTGACGGGTCGCCGGAGGTGTCGCCCCGGAAATGACCGCGACCGCTTCCGGCGGGCAGAGGTGGCAGGATGGAAGGCGGGAAGAAGCGGGGCGGGTCCGATGACGGCGAACGCATCATCACCCCCGTGAGAACTCCGCCGCCCGCCCCGACGATGCCGCTCCGCAAGGTGCCCGAGCCCGAGAGGTGGGAGGCGGTCCCGGTCGGGCCTGAAGGGCCTCCGGCACCTTTGCCGACGGCGGAGGCGGTGCCGCCCTCCGAGATACCGGTCGCCGAGGCCGAGCTCGTCGATGCCGGGAAGGAGGCGCCGCGGCCCCGGATCGAGACCGCGGTGAGGAAGGTCCCCAGGAGGCCGAAGGCCCGTAAGCCCCTGCGGGCCGGGGATGGAGCACCCCGCCGCGCGGAGGCGGCCCTCAAGAACAGGGGGGGCCTGACCAACGGCAGGGGGCTGACCAACGGCAACGGCCTGGTCAACGGCCGCGGCCTCGCCGACGGCAAAGGCTTCGTCAACGGCCGGAGGCCCGGCATGGTCAACGGCCGCGGGCCCGCCAACGGCCGCGGCGCCGTCGACGGCAACGGGATGGCGCTCGACGAGCGGCCTTTGCCGAAACGCGCCCGGGCCGGCTGGGTGGCGGCGGCGGTCGTCGCGTCGCTCCTTCTGGCCTTCGCCGTCGGCTACCTCTTGCTGGCCTCGACCGAGAAGGGCGTCCGCGTCGACGGGGCGTTCTCGGACTGGTCGGGCGTCAAGCGGATCCCGGATTCGGCCGGCGACGCCACCAACCCGGAGACGGACATCACCGAGACGGCCGTCGCTGCGGACGGCACGTCGGTCTCGTTCTACGTGAGGACCGGCGACCGGATGCTCGGCGGGCGCCAGAACGGCGTGGACACAGTGTGCCTGTTCATCGACTCCGACCGGAGCGACGCCACGGGCTATTCCGCCGGCAGCGTCGGTGCCGAGTATGTCATCGTCGTTGACGGCTACGACGGGCGCGTGTCCGCCGCCGGCCTTTACAGGTTCCCGGCGGACGGCGGGCGGCCGGCCAACGACTGGAACTCCCGGGCGGCCTCGGGCTCCGTGAGGGCGGCCGCCTCCGGGAACGAGCTCGAGGTCCAGTCGCCGCTTTCGGACCTGGGCGGGTCCGCGCGGCTGAACGTCCAGGCATACGTGAAGGACGGCGCCGGCTCCGAGGACTTCGGCCGCGTGATGTCGCCCGGCAAGAGCTCGCTTTCGGTCTCCTGGCGGCAGGCCGGGCCGGTCTCGGCCTCGCCGGGGCAGTCCGGCGTGGAGCTCCTCGGCGTGGAGCTCGTCTCCTCGGGCGGGGCCTCCACCGTCTCGTCGCTGCGGGCTTGGGCCAACCCGGGGACGACCTCGACCGACATCGGCCGGATGGCCCTCTTCACCTCCTCCGGGCAGGAGATTCCCGGGACGCAGGGCACCATCAACGGCGGCAGCGTCACCTTCCGCCCCCGGGACCCGCTCAAGGTGGGCGCCGGGGAGACGCTCACGCTCTCCGTGCGTACGGACCTCCCGTCGGACTCCCGCCAGGGGAGGGCGATCGGGCTCTCCATGCTCTCCCCCCAGGACGTCGGCGCAGACACCGGCGCGGTGACGGTCAATGCCGGGACCCTCCGGCCCACCTACGTCGGTTCGGGGCTGGCGCGCATCTCCATCGACGGGGCATTCTCCGACTGGGACGCGGTGCCGGCCCACCCCGACCCGAGGGGGGACGTCAGCGACCCGGACATCGACCTGGTCGATTTCAGGCTGACCAACGACTCGGGCTCGCTCTGCCTCATGGCCCGGGTGGACGGCCGGATGATGGGCGGGGAGAGCGTTCCCGAATCGAAGCTTCGGCCCTCCGGCGGCGGCGGTGGCGGCGGCGGGCCGGTGACGCTCCCGGTGCTCGCCGGCGAGGACGCCCTCTTCGTTTTCGTCGACACGGATGCGGACGCCGCCACGGGGTACTCGGGCGGGGGCCTTCCGGTGGGCGCGGAGCGGCTGGTCAGGGTGACCGGCCAGGGCGGGCGCATCACCGCGAGCAAGGTCCTGCCGTTCACCGGCGGCACGGACCGGCAGGCATGGAGCTGGGGCGCCGGCTCCGACGTGGTCGCGGCCACGGATCGGTCGGCCCTGGAGGCGGCGGTGGCGCTCGGCGAGCTCGGCTCTCCGGCGGGGAACATCGGCGTCTACTATTACACGACGGACTGGAGGTCGGCAAGGGACGGCGGCGACAGGCTGGGGCTGGACCTGCGCGGCGGCGGGGGCCGGGCGTTGCCCGGGGAGCTCCAGCCCGCCCTCGACGAGACGGGGGCCCCCCGGAGCACCGGCGACGGCCCGCTCCACGCGCCCGAGTTCCGGGAGGTCCTGGTGCCGCTTCTGGGCGTCTCGGGCGCGTTCTTCCTGGTCAGGAGGACACGGCACCGGCGCCCCCGGAAGGCCTAGGAGGCGATGGATAATGGCCCTGTCCGCATGGCCCTTGCGGCTTTGGAGCGGGATGGCGCTCTCTGCCTCCGGGCTGGCCGGGGCGTTCGCAGGGCTGTACTGGGACGCCCTCCGCGGCGCCGGGTTCTCGGCCGGGGACATCGGTGCGATGCAATGGCTGGCGATCGCCGGCGGCGTGGCGCTCTGCGCGGCGGGAGTCGCCCTGATGCTCTTGCCCCGCCGGGAGGGGAAGGCCCGGGGGCCCGTGAAGGTCGTCCGCATGGTCCGGGCCGCAAAGCGGTCCGGGCCGCCGGCGAAACGCAAGAAGCGGCCCGCCGGGAAGCGGGCGCGGGACGGACGGGGGAGGTAGCATGGCCGTTCCGGGGGGCCGGCCGCCGATGCACCGGAGCGCGCGTCCCGGGAGTGGCAGGCCACCTTCGACAGCCTCGCGGACGGGATCTGCCTGCTTGACAGGGAGTCCGTCATACTGACCTGCAACAGGGCGATGTCTCGTATCTTCGGGAGGGCCCGGGAGGGAATCGTCGGGCGCCGCTGCTGCGAGGTCGTCCACGGGTCCCCCCGGGCGCGCCGACGTCGGCGGGGTGCCACCTTTTCACTGTCTTTCACCGTATTTTTCACAATCTATTAATATCCATAACCCGGTTGGTGCATCAGGCTCCTGCAAGGGGAGCGTCACATCATGGGAGATGCCCGCACGTTTCTTTCATCGGTTGACGCCCCGGGACGGCCGCGCGCGAAGGGGGCTGGCCCCTGACGGAAGGAGCTGGAGAGGCGCCTGCGGAAGATGCCAGGGAAGGTGCCGCCGGCGATGGGGCGGCACGGCGGGCACCGTCCCGGATATCTCCGGTCTGGGCCGAAATGGGTGACCTGAGGCCCGACACCGCCCGGGAGCCCTTCCGGGGGCCGGACGGCCTGTTCCGGGCAGCGTTCGAGCGCGCCGCGACCGGCCTGGCCATCCTCGATACCGACTGCTGCTTCCTGGAAACGAACCCGGCCCTCGAGCGGTTGCTGGGCTGCGGCGGGGATGAGCTCCGCCGGCTCGGTCTTTACGATTTCGTCCACCCGGAGGACCGCGAGAAGCTCCGGACCGCCTCGGGCGGGATGAGGACCGGCAACGCCACGCAGTTCCGGGCGGAGCTCAGGCTCATCCGGAGGGGGTGGGAGCTCCGCTGGTGCCGGGTGGCCGCCTCGCTCCTGCCCGGGCCGGCCGGAGACCGGCCGCTCATCGTCGCGGCACTGGAGGACGTCACCGAACGGCGCCTGTCGGAGAGGTCCTTCCGGGCGAGCGTGCAGGCATTCCGGGACCTCGTCGACAAGGCCGCCGCCGGGGTGGCGACCACCGACCCCGACGGCAACCTGACCTTCGTCAACGAGGCCCTGTGCAGGTTGAGCGGCTACTCCGAGGAGGAGCTCTTGGGTCGCCGCTTCCCGGAGTTCATTCCCCCCGGGGACCTGGAAAGGGCCCTTGTGACAGCGCAGGATATCCTCCACGGGGGGCGCGACGGCCCGGCCTTCGAGTTCCGGTTCGTCCGCAAGGACGGGCGCGTGGTCCACTGCATCACCTCGCCGACCGCCCTGGTGATCGACGGGGTGGTCACCGGCTACAGCGCCATAATCCAAGACATCACCACCCGCGTCATCGCGCAGGAGGAGCTCGACAGGCTCGCCGCGGTTGTCCGGGCCTCGGACGAGCTCGTGGCCCTTGGCACCATCGATGGCCGGCTGGTCTACCTCAACGAGGCCGGTATGCGCCTGACCGGCCTCAGGCCTGAGGACATCGGCCGCGTGGAGCTCTCGCGGGTGCTCCCGCCGGACATGAAGCGGCGGATCTCCGAGGAGGTGCTCCCTTGCGTTGCGGCAGGCAGGCCCTGGGAGGGCGAGCTGGAGTACCGCAACGTAGCGGACGGCAGGCAGGTGATCGTCAACGCCCGGATATTCCCCCTGCCCGGCGCCCGGGGGGGGCCGCCGCCCCTCCTGGCCCACGTCTCGCTCGATGTCACCAGGCGGCGGCTGGCTGAAGCCGAGCTGGTCAAGCTCTCCACGGCCGTGCGGCTCGTGCGGGAGTGCATCCTCATGCTGGACCCGGCGGGAAAGGTCACCTTCTCCAACGTGGCGGCCTCGGAGCTCCTGGGATGGGCGGTCCCTCCCGCCGGGCGGGACTTCGCCGGCGCCCTCCACCCCCCCGACCGGAGGAAGTGGCAGCTGCTGCTGGAGGAGACCGCCCGCCGGGGCAGCGTCCACGATGTGGATCTCACGGTCGCCGGCAGGGGCGGGAGGCTCGTCCCGATGGAGGTAAGCACCACCCTCATGCCGGCACCCGATGGAGGTGCCGCGGGCATAGTGGTCATCCTGCGCGACGTGACCGAGCGGAGGAACACCCAGAGGCAGATGAGAGGCCGTCTGATGTCCTACCGCCTTGAGGAGGGAACCGTCTACCTCGTGAAGGAGGCGGCGCCGGTCTTGTCCCTGGAGGCCTTCCGGGACCTGCTGAGGGCAGGCTACCGCGGGACGGTCCTTTCCAGGACGCCCCCGAGGAGGCTCGCCCGGGAACCGGAGGCCCAGTTCGGGTGCATCTGGTTCTCCGAGCGGGGGCATCCGGATTCGCTGCCTCCCAGGCCGGAGAGCATCCTGCAGTGGCTGGAGTCCCTGCCGCCCAACCACGCCGTCCTGGTCGACCGGCTGGACTACCTCATCTCCCGCAACGGCCACCGGAGCGCGCTGGGGCTCGTCCAGCGGCTCGGGGAGGCGGCCTACCTCATGGGGCACATCGTCATCCTGAGCCTCGACCCCGCCACGCAGGACCCGCGGCGGCTCCGCGCGTTCGAGAAGGAGACCTCCGAGATGCAGCAGCGCAGCGCGCCCTCGCTTCCCCCGGAACTCATGGAAGTGCTCCGGTACGTATACCAGAGGAGCATCCTCGGCGAGCGGCCTTCGCTGACCGAGATGGGGGAGGCCCTGGGCCTGAGCAAGCCCACGGCGCGCAAGCGCGCCCGCTTGGCCTCCCGCGGCGGTTACATCGCGCTCAACACATCGGGTCGGACCAAGACCCTGGAGCTCACGGAGAAGGGGCGGGGGGTCTTTCTGAAATAGGGGGAAGGCGCAAGGCGCAAGGGAAAGGCAGGAAGGCAGAAAGGCAGCAAGGCAGCAAGGGACGACGGCCGTCCCCTTGCTGCCTTGCTCCCTTGCTGCCCTGCTGCCTTGCTGCCTTGCTCCCTTGCTGCCCTGCTGCCTTGCTGCCCTGCTCCCTTGCTGCCCTGCTCCCTTGCTGCCTTGCTCCCTTGCTGCCCTGCTGCCTTTCACCGATCGCTCACTTCAGCATTCCCATCCGCCCGCACTGGGGGCAGGTGACGACCAGGGGCCTCTGGGCGCTGAAGATGGGTATCGCGGAGCGGCAGCCGGCGCACCGGACCCGGGTGATGGGCCTCACGTCCTTCTGCTCCACCTCGGCGGCGGCGTGCTCGCTCTCGGTGCCCTTGGAGACCAGGGCCGCCTCCACGCGGGCGCCGAGGTCGGCGGAATCGGGCGGCGGTACCGCGGGGGCGGTCCCCGCCGGGGCAGGCGCGTCGGCGGGAGCGGCCGCGGCCTGCTCGCCGGGCTCGAGCTTCGGGACGGGCCTCTGGAGGGCCGCCAGGAGCGAGGCCGCGCTCTGCGGGGGCTGCTCCACCTCGCCGGCGCCTATCTCGGGCGCGGGGGCCTCCGCGGCATAATAACCTGTGGGAGCGTAGGTGCCTTCCGGCTGGGATTGGGATGGGGCCGGCGCATCCATCTCCATCGTCTCCGGTTCGCCCGGCGCCCCCTCGGGCCCCTGGGCGGGAGCCGTTAGATCGGGCACTGATTCGGGGGGCACCTCTTGAGAGGACGGCATCGGGGCCATCCCGCCCGGGGCTTCGGCGGGTACGGTCTCCACCGACGCGAACTCGTACTGGGGTTCCGGCCCTGTAGCCACCGGCCCGGAGGGAGGCATAGGCCGGGCCTGGGGCTCGGGGCCGCCAACGGGAATCTCCGGGGTCTTGGAGAGCGGCTGGACGTCGAGCGGGGCGGGTCCTGGAGAGGGCTCGCGGGAGAGGGCCGCCTGTGCGCCGGTAAAGACCGCCGCTTCTTCCTCCGCAGGCCGACCGGCGGGCCTGGCCTTCATCTTCCGTACCGGAGGCGCGATCCTCGGAGCCCGGGCCTCGGGGGGGGCGGCCGCCGTCTGCGCCGGCGGGTGGCCGGGCCGCCGGAACCGCATTCCCATGTCGGCCACGAATATCACTATGAGCACTATCACGAGCAGTATCAGGATGTTGACCATCGTGCTGTCCGTGGTGGTCACCGGCGCCGGGGCCACGGCCCTGGGCGTGACGGTCACGGTGAACGACGCCCGCACGCCGAACTCCCCGTCGCTCACGTTGACCACGACGAGGGCCGTGCCGGACCAGCCCTTGTCGGGGCGGATGTTGACCCAGCCGTCGGGGGTTATCGACACGCCCGACTTGGGATTGGTGTTGTCGTCTATCTTGAAGGTCAGGTTCTCCCTCGGGGTGTCGGTGTCGGTGGTGAAGTTCAGGATGTTGAACGACCGGTCCAAAATACCGTCCTGCTCGAGCTGGACCGGCGGGAGGTTGGCTATGAGCGGCGGCCGGTTGTGGCGCACGACCGTGACGTTGAACGGGGCGATGGCGCTGAGCTCGCCGTCGGAGACCTTGATCTTCACAACGGCGACGCCGTCCCAGCCCGCCTTCGACCGCACCTCTATGTTGTCGTTGATGTCCATCGAGACGGAGACGTTGGGGTTGGAGATGTCGGCGACCGAGAAGATGAGCGAGGTCTTGGGATTGTCCGGGTCGAAGACGTAGTCCAAGAGGTTGAATGCGGAGAATACCGTGTCCCCCTCCTCGACGGTGATGTCGGGCATCGCCGCTATGAAGCGCGGCGGCTGGAGGACATGGCGGACCTCGACGTTGACCTCCAGCTCGGCCCACTCGCCTGCATCGTCGGTGGCCCGGAGCAAGAAGGTCTCGATGCCATGCCAGTTGGGCGTGGTGCCTATGGCCACCGAGCCGTTCCCGGAGATGTTCAGGAACACGTTGCGGTTGCCGCGCGTGGTGTACTGGAGCGGGTCCTCGTCGAGGTGGCGGAAGTAGTTTTTGACGTTGAAGGCGTTGGGGAGCGGGATGTTCTCGGTCATGACGAAGTCGGGCAGCTCCTGGATGACCTCGGGCCTGTAGTTGCCGGTTATGTTCACCCCGAAGACGCGCAGGATTCCCGGGCGCTCGGAGGTGAACTTGAAAGAGACCGTGAAGTTGCCCGAGCCGGTGCGGGGCACTATCTGCTCGAGGAGAGTGCGCAGGCCCATGGTGGTTTCGTCGAGCACGGCCGTGGCGTTGAACCTACCGGGGCGGGACCACTCCACGCTGCCGTCGGCGTTCACGTCGAGCGTGACGTTGTGGGGATAGCTCTCCTTCGTGTAGGTTATCGTTATGTCCCGGAAGACGGGGGTGCCGACGCCGAACAGGTCGGAGAACAGGTCGACCTTGTAGCGCAGGGACTTGCCGCTGGTCGTGAAGTTTATCCCGACACCGGGCTGGACCCGGGTCCAGGTGGCGCCGGCGTCGTTGGAGAGGGAGACGTTCACGGCGCAGCCGGCGGGCTGGGAGGGGAGCGTGGAGGTCCAGGCGGCGGAGGCGGAGAGGACGGTTTCGTCGACCGGGATGACGGGGGATGTGAAAGAGCCGGTGGGGACGAAGCGGCCTTCGGGTTCGCCCGTCGAAATAACCGGCGGGTTCTTGTCCTTGGACATGTAGTAGCGGTCGGCATCGAATATGTGGACGTCGTTCGCGCCGTGGGTCGGAAGGAAGACGGAGGGTTGCTTGGCGCCGTAGAATGGCCCAAGGAACAATGTGCTATTTATATCGGTGGTCACACCATCGTAGTAATTGGCGAACGCCACGTCCGGGTCCCCGTCATTGTCGATGTCACCGGTGTCCACGCCATATGCCCAGGAGGTCTGGAAGAAGGCGCCGGGGGTCTGGGTGAAACCGGAGGGGCCGCCGAGGTACGCCGCGCTGAGGGTGTTGGAGGTGATCCCGTCATTGTAGTTGGCGAAGAGGACATCGAGCCAGCCGTCCCCGGACACGTCGGCTATTTTGGCGTCAAGGGCCCCGTAGGTAGGCAGCCGAACATCCGGGGCCGATTTGAATCCCGTCTGGCTTCCATAATAAATGAAGCTGTCGATGTTGAACTGCGCCGACCCCGAGAGGCTGGTGTTCCGGCGGTTGGCGAGGACGATGTCCTGCCAGCCGTCCTTGTTCAGATCGGCGACCTCGACGGCGAAGGCGTTCTGGCTGGGAAGCAGGATGTCGGGGGTGGAGCTGAAGCCGTTGCCGCTGTTGAGGTAGACGAAGCTGTTTACATTGCCCGAGCTGCCGTTGTAGGCGCAGGCGAATACCACGTCGTTCCGTCCGTCCTTGTTGACATCCGCGACCGCGGCATCCGTCGCGCCCTCCGTGTAGAACAGTACTGGCGTGGAATTGTCGGGGCCGTTTCGGCCGCCGTAATAGAGACGGCTGCCGACCGTATAGTTCGTCCCGCTTCTGTAGCCCGGGAAGACGATGTCATCGATGCCGTCGGAGTTGACATCCCCGATTCCCAGGCCGTAGGTGCCGCAGGTGGGGAGGTACCAGTCGGTGATGTTGTCGATCCCGTCCGGGCCGCCGGCGAAGGCCTCGCTGGGGATGCTGTACGACGAGCCATTGTACCAGTTTGCGAAGACCAGGTCGCTGTAGCCGTCGCCGTTGAAGTCCCCGGAGCTCACCGCGAGCGAGGCATGCGTCGGAAATGCGACGGGAGCGGTCTTCGTGAGGCACTGTTCCCTGCTCATGTAGAGTAGCCCGTTGTTCTCGAAGGGCGCCCAGTTGGAGAAGGCGACATCGTTCCAGTATTTCAATTCCGCCTTTCCGGCCGGCTTCTCGCCGTTCGCCGTCTCGTCGAAATAGAGGCAGTACCGCCTGACCGTGCTCGCCGGGGTCTGGCCGCCGACCAGCCAGCTGAGCTTGCCGACGGCATTGCTGTCCGCCGTGTATCCCGCGCCCCTTTCCCAGATCAGGGGGACCTCGTAAGCCTCTGGCCCTGTAAGGGAGCCGTTGAATACCACGGGATTGCCCTGGCTGTCGTACTCGACGACCCGCAAGGATCCTCCGTCCAGCGAGGCCCCGGGCCGGCCTAGAGTCTCCAGGACGGAGGTCAGGTTGAGCGAGGTCTCCACGGCGATGTTGACCCGGGAGCGCGACGAGGAGTCGACCGTCATCGGAAGCCGGTAGGCCCAGGAGGCGTTGTACCACTTGTCGACCGGAACGAGCGCCAGGCCGGCCTGCCGGGAAAGGTTCGTGGCGGTGCCCTGGGAGAAATCGGAACGCTTGACGCTGTCCGTGGCCGAGGATGCCCCGGCCGAGAGCTCCAGCCGCGCCCCCGAGAGGTTCGTCGCCCGGGGAATCGACAATGTGACAGTCCCTGTATCGACCTCGGAGGTGAATAGAATCTTTTTCTGGGACTGGCCGTCCGAAAAGTCGGTGACCTTGTAGCCGCCGGCGGGCTGGAGGAGGGGGAGCGTCCCCGAAGCAAGGAGCCCGATGACTACCAGGCAGGCTGCTGTACTTTGAGGGTTCACTTTGGTCCCATCCCATGATTTAACCTGTTTGTATATATATAACATTATCGCAGGAAAAGGGCTTCGGCGCTCATATTTATGAATGTCGCGCCCCCCCTCGGCTCTCAACCGGCCCCGTCCTTCCTGCGCCTCTTGCGGCCGTTGACATTGCGCACGATTACGAACATCGCGATGAGGCCGGCGATGGGGAACACGACGTCGGAGAACTCGGGGATCAGGAGGTTCTTTGTTCCGATTGAATGGGGAGATCACCCGGTGTGCCGGTTTACCGGGCTCCTGCCCGTTCAGAGAAGGCCTACGAGCTCCGCGATGATCGTCTTGGCCTTCGCATGCGGGATGCCATACAGTTCCGCGGCTTCGGTCGATGCCGGAACGCGCTCCAAGACGGCCTTTAGAAATTGGTAGCGATCCAGCAACCCGCCAAGCAAGTTCAGGTCGAGCGTCTTTCCGCCTTTCTCCCGGTCCGCCAGGGCGATTATATCGGAATTGTCCTTGACGAGCTTGCGAGTCTCATACTCGGGATCCGCGCTTTTGGCGTTTTCAAGCCGCCATCCCCGGTCCCAGGCCGCCTTCATCTTGGTCACGAGAAGGCCGGTCCGGGACGGAACCGGAACGGACACGCCGCCAACGGGGTTGCGCTCGAAGCCGTCATAGAGGATTTCATATTTCATGGACGCTTTCCGGCCCTCGAAATTGTAAGGCGTCCTCGAATTGAAGAAATCGACCTGGACAGGGCCGGCGGCGGTCTGCCTGCACAGGCGCCGGTCCTCGAAAGCGTCCTTGTAATAGCGAAAACCCCTCTTCCGCAGCATCGTTGCCAGACGGCGTTTCATGTCGCTCGTTGTGACGATGTCTATATCGACCGACCCGAAATAGGCGTTGTAGGTGTAAACGGCCCAGCCGCCGATGAGCAGCGTGGTCGGCCGATCCAGCTCCCGCTCCCTGGCGTTCACGATGTCGAAAAGCGCCAGAAGCTCGCTTCTCGATTCATCCCTTATCGACGGTGGAGCCATGTCTTCTCGCCATTTCCCGGGCAAGGTCTCCGCCGGAGCGGCCGAAGCCGGCCATGTCCAGCAGGGCCTGTCCTTCCGAGACCACCCGTACGTCGCCGACGATGCGCGAATCTTTTGTCACGTTCCTGTCGGGGATGTACACCTGTATTCTTATTCCGTGCAGGTCCTTCAACCGCCCGGATTTCAGGGCGGGGATGTCCTCCTCTTGCTGGATGTACAGGTAGACCGCGTCGTGACGGATGGCCGCTCCGGTGTAGATGGAAGCGGCGGTGAACCCCGTGAAGGCGAAGCGCACGCCGGATCTGTCCAGCAAGCGGGTGAGCCCGGTCGCCGCGTCCATAGATTCAGAATAATCGGTCCAGACCGTCTCCTTGATCAACGAGGACATCGGCCTTTCGAGCGCGGCGACGTTGAGAAGCTTGTCCAGATCGGCGATGCGGACCTGGTCGTTGAGTCTCTCCGCGATGCCCCGGGAGATCAGCCGGTTCGTTATCCGGTGCGCCCAGCCGTAGGAGATTTTCGCCCTCCTGGAAACGGCTTTGATGGAGGTGAGCCCGTTTCGGAGAATGTCCGTGACGACCTTCCAGGCGTTTTCGGTGGTTATCCGGCCTCCGTCGTCGATCGTGTTGACCTGGATGTTCAACGGGAGCTGTACCGTGATTACGCCGATTCTTAGCGCCATATCGGATATGATCTTCGGGATGTTCTTTGCCGCGAGGACAAATCTCGTATTTTCCCCGGGGCCTTTCAGAAGCTGTTTGAGCAGCGCCAGCCTGCCGATGGACTGTTCGGTGGCGTAATTGCTGACCATGACGAGGTAATCGATGTCGACGTCCTTGATGATGTAATCGGGCCGGAGCTCCGTTGCGGCGGCAGGGCCGGGCATCCTGTCCACGAAGGTTGCCTTGTCCGACAGGTGGAGGTCCGATTTTAGGAGCTCGCGGAGGAGGTTCTCGGCGGCATCGTTTCGTGGCGGCATCGGTATCACTATTGGCGGCGTGGTATTTATAGGTATCACTGATAGGTATCACTGATATATCTAAATAATGGCGTATGTCACGACGATACGGGCATCGAGGGAGGGCGGGGGCGACCAATCGGGCGCTTGAAGTTAAAGATTCACGACGGCTGAAGAGCCGGGGGCGGTCCGTCCCGGGGAAGGGCCGCTGTCTCCGCGCCCGGTGGAGCGGCCCCGTTGAAGGGTTCCCGAAGGGGAACGCCGGAAAAGGACGACGAGACATTTCCGCCCCCGCAAGGGGGCGGCCCAATTGTTTTGCGGGGCGTGAACGGCTCACCGCGACCTGCCGTTCTTGCGCCTCTTGCGGCCGTTGACATTGCGCACGATTACGAACATCGCGATGAGGCCGGCGATGGGGAACACGACGTCGGAGAATTCGGGGATAAGATCGTTTTGTTTTTCTTCAGAAGGGGAACTATCCTCATACCATGTTGATGTAGGGAGCCCACCTGATTCAATATAACGTGCTCGGGATTTTCCGTCATCAAGCGATGTAAAATTATCAAAGAAATCCTTTTGTTGATGATTACTAGTCTTTAAAGTAATCGACATCATATCTCCCCATGTAAGAGTATCACTACTTAAATTGATGACTTTATAACTTTTTTTTGAAATACTGAATGATTTTTGTATAATATTGGGGGCAGAAAGGTTAATATATGCGTCGTAATCTGTATCAGTAGGATTGTAAATCTCAACATACATCAGTATTCCATTATATTTTGCAACTTCGTTAATTACAATCTCATTGATACCTCTTCCGCCCGTCTTCGTGATGACCACATCCCTCGTCGGCTGGGAGTTGATAAGGTCCACCCGGTCCGCGCTGCTCTCGATTCCGCTCGCCCTCACCCCGAAAGTGCCGTACAATGTCGCCCCCGGGCTCACGTCTATCGCCACGAACAGTATCACCCTCTCCCCGGGCACCACCGTCACTATCGGCTCCCTTTCCCCTTCCGCCTCGCTCCCCGCGCCTTCGCCCCCTGCGCCCTGCGCCCCGCGCCTTGCGCCCTGGAACAGCGCTTTTCCATCAGTGAACGTCACGGCCCCCGCCACCTCCGGG
>VGTL01000006.1 GCA_016874675.1 Methanobacteriota archaeon
TGCCTTCCTGCCTTCCTCCCTTCCCTTGCTGCCTTCCTGCCTTCCTCCCTTCCCTTGCTGCCTTCCTGCCTTCCTCCCTTCCCTTGCTGCCTTCCTGCCTTCCTGCCTTCCTGCCTTTTACCACAGCGCCTTGCGCCCTCCCCGATCGGACCAAAAGATATTTCTTCGCCGCAACCAATGCTTCAGGGAAAATGCGAGCGCAGGAGAACGCACGTCCGCTGTCCGTTCCGGAAGAGGTCCCCATGGCGACGTGGAGTTCCGGCGGGGCGGCGGCCCTCATTGCGGGGCTCCCGGGCGGGTCACCGCCCGATGCCCTGCTCGCGGCCGGCCTGATGCTCGCGTTCGCCGGATTGCTGGATTTCATCTCCCGCGCCAAGAAGACCGAGGAGGCGCCGCCCGGGGGCGGCAAGGCGGAGCAGGGCGCGGTCCAAAAGAACGGTGGAGCTCCCCCGCCCGCCGGCCCGGGGGCGGACCGCCCGCCCGGGGACGAGAAGCCCGGCGGAAAAAAGAAGGGCACCGAGCCACCGAGGCAAAAGCCCAGGCGCTCCGACTACAAGGGCAAGAGGGTCCAGATCTTCGTGCCGGGCCGCCAGACGACCGGCGCGCCCGGGCCGCCCGCCGCCACCGGGCCGCAGGCCGGACCGGGCGGCGCGGCGGGCTCCTCCTGCCCGGGCTGCGGCAAGCCCTCCGACCGGGAGGGGGGCGAGAGCTCCGGGTGCGGGTGCGAACGGCGCGTGGCCGAGGTGGCGGACCTCATCGGCTCGCTCAAGACGAGGGAGGTCAACGTCATCCCGGCAGAGAGGTACCTCTTCCAGGCGCGCTCGGCGCTGGCGGTCAGCGCCTGGGAGGACGTGAAGAACCTGGTGGACCGGGCCGAGACTTTGGCGCGGGGCCAGGAGTCGGACTTCGAGGAGTGCGCGGGCATCCTGGCCCGGTGCGAGGAGGCCCTGACGGTAGCAAGGCAGGCCGGCCGGAACACCCTGGCCGCCGAGAAGGCGCTGCGCAGGGCCACCCTGCTCTTCAAGGAAGGGAGGTACACGAACTCCATGGAGGAGGCGGTGCTCGTGCCGACCCTCATACTGGACCGGCCGCACCCCAGGATAGTCATTCCGGCCGATGAGGTGAGGGCCGGTCCCGGAATTCCCGATGGGAGCGCGGGCGGGACGGCCGGCGGGGCGGCCGGAAGGGCAATCGGCAGCGGCGATGCCGCGCCCTCGATGGTGCGATGCCCCGCCTGCGGGGAGCGGGTGGCGGAAGGGACGGTGACCTGCCCGGCCTGCGGAAGGCCGGTCTCGCCCAGGGAGCAGGAGGAGTGGGCGAACGGGCGGTCCTGCCTCGGCTGCGGTGAGTCATTGGAGCCCGGCTGGAAGGTCTGCCCGGCCTGCAACACCCCGGTCGCCGGGGAGCTGGACCATCCGGACGGCTCCTGCCCGTCCTGCAGCAGGGAGGTGCTTCCCACATGGACCGTCTGCCCGTTCTGCGACGCGAGGCTCAGGAGCGACGGAGAGGCGATGAGGGTCCGCAAGGGCTTCAGCCGGCCCGAGAGGCCCGCCCCGGAGGTCCCGCCCGAGATACGGCAGAAGGGTGTAATGGCCCAGATAGAGGAGGTGGACCGGCTGCTCGACGAGGCCGGCCGGCGAGACCTCGACGTCCGCAAGGCGAGGAACCTTCTGGAGCTCGCGGTCAACTTCACCCGGAGCGGGAACTACGACAAGGGGGAGCGGTACGTCCGCAAGGCGAAGAACGTGGCCGAGACCCTTCTCTCGATCGATTGAGCCCGTCCCGGGGGAGCGCGCCCCGGCCCGGTCTTATAAACATATATCGTTCACTGATACCATAATGCCTATATACGTTACAATCATTTTGTAAATTGATGAGAAGGCTTACCCCCCTTGTTGCTATGCTGGTTTGGCTGGCCCTCGGAAGTAACATCGCCCCGGTCGCGGCGGCCCCGACGGACGCCCCGACCGACGGGGGGACCGGCGCCTCCCCGCTCGCCACATTGCCGCGCGCCGAAAGCGTCTACTACATGAACAAGACCTCCAGCGCCCCGAGCATCGACACCGTCTGGGACTCCGCCGCCTGGCAGAGGGGCCGGGTGTACGACCTCTCGAACGGACAGGGCAAGTGCCTGATGTACATCATGTTCACCGAGAGCCCGGGGGTGTCGACCCGGATCTTCATCGGCATCGACGTCGTGGCCGACGCCGACCCCTCCGCAAACGGGATGCTCGAGATCGCCATCGACGGCGACAACGACGGGAAGGTCTCGTACGAGAACACCGACCCGGACGGCACCGACACGGGCGTCATCTGGCCCAGGACCATGAACGGACCGTGCGTGGACCGCTGGGCCCAGCTGCGCGACGGCGGCCCCAACGAGGCCGGCTGGATGAACCTCTGGTGCGGGACGGTGCAGCTCTGGCGCACGACGCCCGTCGGCGAAAGCAACGACGGGATGGGCGTCGGGTTCGCCGGCCACCGCTTCTACGAGTACTCCACGGACTACGCCCGCAACCTCGGGCTCAACGCCGGCTCGACATTCGGGATTAATCTTCGGGTCACGGACCCCGGCGGGGTCTACTTCGTCCCGGGCAACTACTCCGGCGTGGCCGGCCCGTTCGCGCAGTTCATGATAGCCCAGGCGCCCGTGGCCGGGATACGCGCGCCCGCCGCCAACGGGTACTACTTCAAGGGCGACAGCATCGAGTTCGACGGCTCCGGGACAACCGACGACGAGCTCGCCGGAGTGTCGTACGAGTGGACCTTCGACGACGGGGGCGGCGCCTCGGGCAGGATAGTCTCGCGCAACTTCACCACCACCGGCCGCCACTGGGCGACACTGGAGGCGACCGACTCCGACGGGCTCAAGGGCTCTTCCACCGTCTACATCAACATCAAGGAGAAGAACCTCTCACCGGTCGTAACCTCCCTCATTCCCGCGCCCGACCCGGTGGTCAACGAGACCGAGAGCCTCGTGTTCGAGGTGAGGCTCAAGGACGTGAACTTCGACCAGGACGTTGGCGAGACCGTCTGGGTGAACTGGACACTGGACGGGAAGATTGTCAAGACAGGCCGGGACTACCCGGCCAGCTCGTACACATTCAGGACGAACCACGACGGACAGTACTCGGCCGGCCAGTACCACGTCAACGTCTCCGTCCAGGACACCTACGACGGCGGCTCCCCGGAGCCGACCCTCCTTTCGTGGAGGGTCACGGTGGTCAACCTGAACCGCCCGCCCCTCATCACCCTGGCCGACCCCGACGTGGACCAGCTCTCGCTGGCCGAGAACACGGAGGTCCAGCTTTCCGTCGAGTACATCGACCCGGACGGGGAGAACGTCACTGCCCAGTGGTACGCCGACAGCGAGGCGCTTCCCGGCACCCGCAACAAGAGCTCCATAACCTGGAAGGCCGACTACAACTCGAGCGGCACCCACGAGGTGAAGATCGCCCTGACCGACCGGAGCGGCGGCCTGACCGAGAGGGCCTGGACCGTGCTGGTCTCGAACGTCGACCGGGCGCCCGAGATAATCTCCGCGGCGCCCTCGCAGGAGGAGGTGGGTGTCAAGGAGGGGTCCGACATCAGGTTCACGATAGTCGCCGTCGACCCGGACCTGGAGGAGCTGTCCATCCAGTGGTACATCGACGCCGTGGCGGTGCCGGGCGCCACGAAGACCGCTTTCACGTTCAACGCCACCTACGAAGGGCCGCAATCCTCGGAAGGGTCCCCCTACAACATCAAGGTGGTCGCCAGGGATTCGTTCGGTCTCGCCGCCGACCATTCCTGGATCCTGTCGGTCGAGGAGTCCAACCGCCCGCCGGTGGCCGTGATCGACGATCCGACGAACGAGGAGTCCTTCCTCCTGGGCGGAACCGTCCGGGTCAGGGGCGACCAGAGCTGGGACCCGGACACCGCCGACAACGGGTCGCTCCAGTACCTTTGGGACTTCGGGGACGGCAAGACAGGCACCGGGCCTTCCGGGAACCACCGCTACGAGAAGCCCGGCCCCTACACCATCAGGCTGACCGTTCGGGACCGCTTCTCCGCCTCTTCGACCTTCGTCAACATCAACATCCGGGCCCCGGTCCTCTGGGTCACCGACATACTGGTGTCGCCCACATCGAACATCCGGGAGGACCGCCAGGTGAACGTCACGGTGCGCGTCTCCAACACCGGCGACGCCGACGCCCGGGGAATCCAGATCAGGTTCCAGGTGGACGGCAGGCACGTCGCCACGCTCAGCCTGGCGGAGCTGGCGTCCGGGGAAAAGGACCAGGTCGCCCACACCTGGGTGGCGGTCAGGGGGGAGCACACCCTCGGGGCGTCCATCGAGAGCTCGCCGTCATTCATCCTGCCGGACGGGAGCTCCTCGCAGAGGACCATCACCGTCAAGGCGAGGCCCGCACCGGCGGCCAGGGGGCCGCCGCTCTGGCTCCTGGGCGCGGCCGGGGCGGCCGTGGTGGCCGTGGTGCTGGGTGCGATCGCCTGGGTCACGGTCTCCCGCCGCCGGAAGGCGCGGCCCCGTCCCTCGCGGACCGCCGACGGGAGGCTCTCTCCCGAGGCGGCCCTGTCGGCCCTGACAAGGCCGGCCGGGCCGATGGTGCCCCTGGAAGCGGCGGCAACGGCCGCCGGGCCGGTCGCCGATGCGGGACAGCCGGCGACCGAGGCCGCCGCACCGGGAGAGCCCCCCGCCCCGCCGGCCGCGCCGTCCGAGGCTCCGGCGGAGGCATATGCGGCCCTGAAGGAAACCGCGGCCGTCGCACCCGCTGAGGCCACGTCCGGGACGGCCCCCCTCGCGGCTCCAACAGAAGCGGCACCGTCAGAACCGGCGGCCCCGGCCGCGCCGGTCTGCCCCTCCTGCTCCGAGCCGCTCGAGCCCGGGTGGGGCCTGTGCCCGGCCTGCGGGACGAAGATGGAGGCCCCCGCGCAGCCCGCTCCGGCGGCCCCCGCAGCGCCCGAGATGGATGCGGCCGCGGCGGCCGCGGCGGCCGAGTTCTCCGACGCCGTCGCGGCGATCCGCAAGAGGATAGAGGTCCTCACCGCGATGGACAAGGACGTCTCCGCCCTTCAGAGCACCCTGGACCTGGCGGCCTCGTTCCAGCGCACCGGAAAGACCGACAAGGCCCAGAAGTACCTGGCCAAGGCCCAGGAGTTGCTCGCGGAAAAGGACAGCGGTTGAAGCCGGTCCATTGGAAGAGCGGACAGCGGGCAGTACGCATCGTTGAACGACGGGCTCCGAATCGTCCCTGCTGCCCGCTGTCCCCTGCCCGCTGTCCGCTGCCCGCTGTACGCTGTCCGCTGTCCGCTGTCCCCTGCCCGCTGCCCGCCGCCCCGTCCTCAGTCCACTATCTCCAACACCATCGGCTCGCCGTTGTGGTCGTAGGCCTGCCAGGTCCGCAGGTTGTAGGGCCGCCCGACGATGATGTGGACGCTGCCGAACTTCTCGAAGAACACGAGGTCTGCGCCCGACGGGGAGAAGTTGCCAGACGGGTGGCTGTGCACGGAGCCGACGACGCTGAAGTCTATCGGGAGCATCCACAGGTTGACGAGCGCGCTGTCGCGGCCCTGGAGCGTACCGGGGAGCATCGTTATCTCGTGGATGACGCCCTCGCGGGCGCGCAGCTGGCCCGACCACTCGTTGGGGTAGTTCTCCCTGGCGGCGGCCATTATCAGCTCGAGCACCGAGCGCCTTATCGCCGTGACCGGGAGGTCGCCCTTCCTGGACCTCTCCCGCCGCCTCTGCCTCTCCGTCTTGAGCCCCTTGAAGCCCGCAACCCTCATCCCGGACGCCTCACAGCACCATCCCAGCCGCTCCCGGGGGCCCTCAGCGCATCACGCACGGGTCGACCAGAAGCTTGAGCCGCAGGTTCTCGTAGAAGTCGGAGCGGAAACGGATGAACTCCGCGGGCCGCTCGGAGGCGGAGAACTCCACCGCCGTTCCCGGCGGGAGCGCCTCCTCCACCTGCCCGTCGAGCACGAGCTTGGAGGGCTTGTCGTCGACGAGGCAGACGGTGAGCCGCCGGTTGGAGGGGACCACCACCGCCCGGGAGGACATCTTGAAAGGCGCCAGGGGGACGATGACGAACGCCCTCGTGCCCGGGTCCACTATCGGCCCGCCGGCGCTCATCGCGTAGCAGGTCGAGCCCGTCGGGGTCGCGACGATTATGCCGTCGGCGCGCACGTCGTCGACCTGCTGGCCCGAGAGCAGTATCCGGTAGTGACGCATCTTGGAGGTCGTGGCCGTGTGTATCACCGCCTCGTTCGTGGAGTCGAAGAGCCTCCGGCCGCGTATCACGGTCTTGAGCCGCAGCCTCTTTTCGATGATGCAGCGGCCGTCGACGACCCGCCGGAGTCCGGGAATGGCGTCCTCGAGCGGGACCTCCGTGAGGAAGCCGAGGACCCCGGCGTTGATGGCGAAGACGCGCCCGTGGGCCTCCTGGAGCGCCTTGAGGACGGTGCCGTCGCCGCCGATGGAGACTATGACGTCGACATTCATGCGGTCCAGCGGGACGCCCTCGGTCCTCAGGTGGCGGGCCAGCCTCTCCTCGACCACCACGCGGCGGACCTTCCGGCAGGTCCTGAGGAAGTCCCATGCCTGCCGGGCCGTCCGGCGCGCCTGGGCGAGGTCCGGCCTGGCCACGATGCCGAAGTCCATGGACGCACGAACGGGCTTTCAGGATATAAGTTATTTGCGCGCTTTAAAAGGGCCACGGGTCAAGGGGCAAGGGGCAAGGGACGACAAGGGAGAGAACGGAGGGCAGAGGACAGAGGGCAGAGAACAGAGGGCAGAGGACAGAGGGCAGAGAACGGAGGGCAGAGGACAGAGGGCAGAGAACAGAGGGCAGGAGGCGGAGAGCACCGTTCCTTCTGTCCTCTGTCCTCCGTCCCCTGTCCTCCGCTCCCCAGTCGTCCCTTGCCCCGTGCCCCTTGCCCCTTCGCTGATAACATTTAAACTATATCCATACCATATAGTACGCCGACCCGGAGCCTGGGTGATGGGCGAGAACGCGAAGACCTGGCAGGGTCTCCTGCAGACCGTCGTGGAGGCCAACCGAGACATAGTCTCGAGCAAGAGGCTGAAGGGTCACCTGGACACGTTCGCGGAGAAGAACCCGTCCCTGAGGGGGGTGGTGGTCAGCGGGGACACCGTCGGGCTCCGGGAGGGCTTCCCCGAGGACGAGGGCGGGCTGCTCACGGTGGCGACGGTCATCGGCGTGCTCTACTGGATCCTCGAAAACTTCACCGGGGCGACCTCCGCCGCGGAGCGCATCCGCAGGCCCGTCCGCGAGTACATCTCGCGGAACCTGCCCCCCGGCTCGGTCATGGGACTGAACCGCTACCTCCCGACGCTGCACCTCGAGGAGACCGGGTCCTCCGATGGATCGCCGGAGGCGCCCGCGCGGTCGGCCGCGCCGGAGCCGGCCGGAGAGGCGGGGGAGCCCCCGCCGGAGCGCACGGAGGGCGCGCGGGTCGCGCCCGCGGCGACCGGGGCGCGCCTCGAGCTCTGGGAGAGGTCGACCGGCGAGCGGACGGAGGGCGAGGCGGCCGTGGCGGGAGCGCCCGGCGGCGGCTCCGCTATCGCCGAGCTCCCGGGAGAGGCGGTGGCGGCCCAGTTCAAGGGCACGGTGCCCTGGCTGGGCGAGAGCATCCCCCGCGGCTGCTCGCTCCTGGTCGAGGGCCCCGGAGAGGCCAAGGAGGACCTCGCGCTCCGTTTCATAGGCGAGGGCCTCCGCGACGGCGAATCCGTCCTGGTGCTCGTCGCCTCCACGCCCGAGGAGTTCAAGCGCAGGATGGGGGCGCTGGGCTTCGACACCGCGCCGGCGGAGCAGGCGGGGAGGCTGAGGATCCTCGACTGGGCCACCTTCCGGGAAAGGCACATCGGAGACATCGAGGACGACGGTCCGGTGATGAGGCTCCCGATGGAGCTCCCGCACGTGAACTCGGCGATCAACCTGGCATTGGCCGATCTCCCCGAGTCCGGCTCCCCCCGGGCGTTCGTCGACATCCTGCCGCGCGCGCTCGCGACCGTGGCCATAGAGACCGTCTTCAACTTCGTCCAGGTCAACATCTTCAAGTTCAAGCGGCGCAGCATGACGGCCCTCTTCACGATGGAGGAGGAGAAGGACCCCGAGAAGGCGGCCATCCGGCTGTCGTTCAACTCCTGGCTGGAGGTCTCCGAGGCGCCCGGCGGGAAATATTCCGTCAGGCTGGGCGGCCCCATCCTCCGGCCCAAGCTCAAGACCTTGGCATACTCCGACGGCGGATGGACGGTGGAGGAGGAGCAGGCGCTGGCCCCCGAGAGGGAGCCGGCGGCCGGGCCGTCGGTCCCCGGGGAGCTTCTGGCCCGTCTCTCCGAGTGGCGCTCCCAGGGCTTCGACGTCTCGGCGCTCGAGGCGGCCCGGGCCGCCGACCCGGCGCGCGCTGCCTCGGAGCTCGACGAGTTCGCCGGCCGGGTGGCGAGGCTCCGGACCATCCGCAACGACCTTCGCATAATGGACCTTGCGGGGGTCGAGGCGGACGCCGCCGCCATCCAGGACATGCTTCACGACGTCGGGCGCGTGGAGCAGGCGGAGCGGGCCCACCGCCTGCTCCTCCAGAAGCTCGAAAGAAGGCGCGCCGCCGCCCGGGAGGGCGCGGCGGCCGCCCGCGGCGCCCCCGGCGAGGGCGCGGCCGCCTTCCCGACCCCGGCCGCCGGTGACGGGGCGGAGCTGCGCGCCGCCGCCGAGGCCAGGGAGCGGGAGAGGCTCGGAACGGAGCAGGAGGCCGTGCGCAGGGCGCAGGACCAGGCGCGCCTTCGCGAGGAGGCCGAGCGGAGGTCCCGGGAGGCCCCGGCCGAGGAGGAGAAGCGCCGCGAGTTCCGCGAGGCGGTGGAGAGGTGGAAGCTGGAGGGCTTCGCGGTCGGCGCGCTCGAGGAGTCGCTCAAGCTCGACCTCGAGCGGGCGCGCCGGGACTTCCTCCTGTTCAGGGTCCAGCTGCAGAGGCTGCGCGAGCTGGGCGAGGAGCTTGCGGCCATCGACGAGCCTTCCCTGGAGGGGCGCAAGGCGGCCCTCTCGGCGATGCTCAAGGACGTTTCGAGGATTCCCGACCTGGAGCGGGGGCTGGAGGCCCTGCGGGCGGATTCGGCCCAGATGCGGGAGCAGGAGCGGACCCGCCGGGAGGAGGAGCGCACCCGGAGGGCCGCCCTGTCGGAGAAGCTCTTCTGGTGGTCCTCCCACGGACTGGCGGTCGACCGCCTCGAGAGCGCCCTCGCCGGCGACATTTCGGCGGCGGAGCGGGAGTTCGGGCGGTTCGAGCCGGCGGCCCAGCGCCTCGTCGCGATAGCGATGTCCCTCTCCTCCCTGGACGTGTCCGGGTTCCCCCGGGAGGCGGCCGCCTTGGAGGCGCTCCTGGGCGACGTCGGGAACCTCGAGGGCGCCGAGGCCGCCTTCGCGGAGCTCTCCGGGCTGGCCGCCCGGCACTCCCGCGAGGCGCAGGAGAGGAGGGCGCTCCGGGACCGTCTGGAAGCGCTTCGCGCCAGGGGCTTTGCCGTCGGGGCGGTGGAGAAGGCCCTGGAAGGGGACCTCGGCGGGGCCCAGGCCGCGCTGACCGGCTTCGAGGAGGAGGCGCGGGCGGCCGAGACGATGCTGTCCCAGCTGGGCTCGCTCGACTTGCGCGGGTTCGAGAAGGAGGCGGAGAGGCTGCGCCGGGCGCTCCTGGACCCGTCCCGCAACCGGGAATCCCGCCAGGAGCTCGGCTCCCTCGTCGCCGGGGTGGAGCGCGCCCGCGCCGAGGAGCTGGAGAGGGAGGAGTACCGCCGCAGGATAGGCGAATGGAGGAAGGGCGGGCTCCAGACCGCGCAGCTCGAGGCGCTCCTCAACAAGGACATGGCCGCGCTGCGGAAGGCGGTGACGGCGTTCCAGTTCGACGTCGACCTCCACGACGACCTCGTCGGCCTGCTCGAGCCCCTCGCCGGGACCAGATACGCCGACGAGGCGGGGCGGCTCCAGCGCGAGCTGCGCGACTTCTCCAGGATGCCCGCCCTCGAGGATGAGGTGGCGGCGCTGCGCGCCCGGGCGGAGTCGGAGGCGCTGGCGGCCGGCCAGGAGGCGGCCCGGGACCTTTCGACCGACCTGGGGCTCCTGAGGAAGGTCCAGGGATGGGTGGAGGGCGGGCTGGCCGTGAGGAGGCTCGAGGGCGCCCTGAGGCACGAGCGCGACGGCTGGCGTGCCGAGATGGACCGGCTGGAGAAGGACATCGAGGAGCTCTCCCGGGAGGGCTCGGCGCTGGAGGTCCTCGACACGAAGGGGCACGAGGCCGACAAGGAGCACATCCGCTCTCTCCTGGGCGACCCCGACAACCTCCCGCTGGTGCGGGCGTACCGGGATTCGCTTCGGGCCAAGATCGCCCGGCGGAAGAAGGAGGGCGAGAGGAAGGCCTCCCTGGCGGCGGTCGCGGCGGACTGGGAGAGGCGCGGGCACCGCATAAAGGAGCTGCGCGCCTTTCTCGAGAGCGACCTGGACCGGGCCTCCTCCGAGTTCGTGCTGTTCAGGACCCGCATGGCCGCCGCCGAGCACCTGCGCCGCCGGCTGGACGCCCTGGAGCTTTCCGGCGCCGACGGGGAGGTGGAGCGGCTCCGCCGCAGGCTCAACGAGACCGACGACCCGGCGGCCCTGGTCCCGGAGGTGGAGGCCCTCTGGAAGGCATCCGAGGAGAGGGGCCGCGAGCGGGGCCTGCGGAGAAAGGCAGCGCGGGAGCGCAAGCGGATTCTCCGCGAGAGGATCCTCGGGTGGCTGGAGAGGGGTTTCTCCGTGAGGAGGCTGGAGCGGGCGCTGGAGCTCCCCCCCGACGAGGCCGACAGGGAGATCGCCCGCTTCGAGGAGGACCTCCGGAGGCTCCAGGCGCTGGCGGACCGAGTGGCGACGTTCGATGCCCCGGGCTTCGAGCCGGAGCTCGAGGCGCTGCGCCGGATCCTTAACGACGTCGACCGGATTCCCGACGTCGACAGGAGGCTCGAGGAGCTGGCCGCCAGGGCCGAGAGCGCCCGCCTCGAGGATGAGGCCCGGAAGGAGGCCGAGAGGGCCCGGCGGGCCGAGGAGGAGCGGCGGCTCGCGCTCCGGCGCTCCCTCGAGGAAAGGCTCCGGGAGTGGGGCGGGCTCGGCCTCAACGTCGAGGGCCTCAGCGCCGCGCTGGCCGGGGACCTGGCGCTCGCCGAGAAGCGCTTCGCGGAGTTCGAGGGGGCGCTGCTCCGCTGCGAGGAGCTCCGGGGGGAGCTCCACGCGCTCTTCGGCCGCGTGCCCGAGGGCGTCCCGGGGGCCGAGACCGTGGAGCGGATGCTCCAGGACCCGCTCAAGCTCTCCCAGGCGGAGAGGGCCCTCGCCGAATACAGGAAGAGGGCGCAGGCCGCGATGGCGGCCCGCGACGCCGAGCTGGAGCGGTTCAGGGCGCGCATCAGGGAGCTCGGAGCGGCCGGCGAGGACGTCGGGCCGCTCGAGAGCGCGGCGGGGAAGGGGCTTTCGGAGGTCCGCCAGGCGTTCGCCGAGTTCGAGAGGGGCCGCAAGCGCCGCGCGCTCGAGGACACCTGGATGGCGGTCAAGAGCAAGGTTCTGAGCGGCCCCCCGCCCGGCCCGCGGCCGGGGGCGGAGGGGCCAGAACAGCCGACGGCGGCGGGCCCTGAGGGCGGTCGGGCCGGAGCCGGCGGCGCGGCCGCCGGGGCACTACATGCCCCGGCCGGCGCCCGGGAGGAGGAGGAGGCGGCGCCCGGCCGGGTGGCCAGAAGGAAGGTCAAGCGCATCAGGAAGTAGGCGAGCGATATGAATGAGAAGGCGTTGCTCGGGGAGAGCGAGAGGAAGGGGTACGAGAGAAAGCTCGAGGACTGGCGGTCGGAGGGGTTCGATGTCGGGCGGCTGGCGCTCATCCTCAGGGACAGCCCGCAGGACGCCCCGGGCGCGTTCGAGTCGGCCGAGAAGGGCATCCACCGGAACCGGGAGCTTTTGGGCGAGTTCCGGTCCCTCCGGCCCGCCGGGCCCGAGGAGCAGGTGTCCCGGATGCAGACGCTCCTGCGGGACCCTTGGATGAGCCGCGAGGCCGAAAACCTCCTCCTGGAGCTCCAGGTCCGGGCCGAGCGGGTCCGCAAGGAGGAGCAGCGCAGAAAGCGCGAGTCCGAGCGGCGCGTCGGCCGCCTGAGGGAGAGGGTGGCGGCCTGGAAGGGGCAGGGCTTCTCCACCGGACCCGTCGAGCGGGCGCTCGAGGGCGACATCGCGGCCGCCGAGCACGAAGTGGAGCGCTTCGGGGAGGCCGTGGGCCGCCTCCTCGCGTGCGAGGAGGAGCTCGGAGAGCTGGGGGGCCAGGAGTTCGCCGAGGAGCGGAAGGGCGTGCGCGGGATGCTCCGGGACCCGGCGAGGGCGCAGGAGGCCGAGGAGGCGCTCATAAAGCTGCGCGTCCTATTCGAGAAGCGGAGGAGCGAGGAGCGGCTGCGCGCCGGACAGGAGAAGCTCGCCCGGGCCGCCGTGCGGGAGAGGGTCGCCGCCTGGAAGGGGGCCGGCCTCAAGGTGCCCCTCGCCGACGACTTCATCGAGAACGCCGGCATGGACCTCCTCAACGAGCACATGGAGGAGCTCGAGGAGGCGGTGGCGCGGCTTGCGGAGCTGCGCGAGGAGGCCGGGCGCCTTTCGCGGGACGAGGACCCGGCCGGCCGGGAGGCGCTGTCGGCGCTCCTGCAGGACCCGACGCAGGTGCAGGCCGCCGAGGAGAGCCTCCTGCGGCTCCAGTTCGCCTCGCAGCGCGCAGCCCGCGAGCGGGAGCGGAAGGCCGAGGAGAGCCGCAGGTGGAGAACCGAGCTGCTCTCCCGGGTCAAGGAGCTCAAGGGCGCCGGCTACGACACCTCCCGGGTCGATTCGGCATTCGACGGCGACGACGAGCACCTCCGGACCGAGTGGGTGAGGTACCGCATCCAGCTCAAGCGGGTGCAGGAGCTCGAGGAGGAGCTGCGGACCCTTCACTCCGAGGGGTTCGAGAGGGAGGTCGGGGCGCTCGTCGCCGACCTCAGGAGGGTCGGCCTGGACACCACCGAGCGGGTGCTCGCCGGAAAGCGCGCCCTCGAGGAGAAGATGGCGGCGCGCCGGGAGGCGGAGCTTAGGGCGCGGGAGGCCGAGGAGCGCGAGAGGCTGGAGCTCACAAAGAGGCTCGGGGGCTGGATAGGCGAGGGCTACCGCGACGGCCGGCCGGGCGGGCTGGAGGCCCTCGGCTCCCTGCCGATGCCCGAGATGCGAGGCGAGCTCGGGGAGGTCGAAAGGAGGGTCCGCCTCGTCGAGCAGATGCGCCGCGAAGTGATGTCTTTGGACATCACCGGCTTCGAGACCGAGAGCGCCACGCTGCTCGACGAGCTCTACGACATCTCCCGGCTCGATGTCTCCGGACCGAGGGCGGAGGAGCTCCGGACGAGGATTCTCGCCAAGCGCGAGGAGGAGCGGCGCCGGGCGGAGGAGGAGCGCCGGCGGCGAGAGGAGCTGCGCTCCAAGATAGCGGGCTGGAAGAAGCTGGGCTTCGAGGTGTGGGCGCTGGAGGCCCTGCTCGACGGGGACCTGGAGTTCCTCCGCAGGGAGTACTCGCTGGCGCGCATGTCCATCCAGAGGGCCCAGTCGCTCCTGGGCGAGCTTGCGGCGATACCGGCCGAGGAGGCCGGGCCCGAGCACGCCGAGGTGCGCCAGAAGATCTACACCCTGGAGCGGCTCGACGATTGCGCCGAGCAGATAGAGAGGCTCCGGCTTTCGGCCCAGGAGAGGGGCCTCCAGCGGAAGAAGCTCGAGGACCTGCGCGAAAAGATCCGGGAGTGGAAGGAGCAGGGCCACGACGTCTCCCGCCTGGAGCGCCTCGACGACGGCGACATAGAGGTGCTGACCAAGGAGTTCCTGATGTTCAAAATCCGGATCCAGAAGCTCCGGGAGCTCGAGGAGGAGCTCGAGGCCCTGGACACCGAGGGGTTCGAATCCGAGCGGGCCGCGATCGAGCGCAACCTGAAGAACGTCGAGGCGCTGGGCGAGACCCGGGACCTCCTCTCCGGGCTCGAGCTCAAGATAGGCAAGCGGATGGCCGAGGAGGTGCGGCTCAGGGAGGAGCGGCGCAGGCTTCAGGGCGAGTACATCGCCAAGATGTCGGCCTGGCTGGAGGAGGGCTTCCACGTCGACACGCTGGAGGGCGCGCTGGGCAAGAAGCCCTCCGAGATGGCGTCCGATTTCGCGCGCTTCGAGAGGTCCGTCGAGGAGATACGGCAGATACGCGAGCGGCTCGAGGAGTTCTCCGGATTGGGCTACGACGAGCTCATCGCACGCATCCGGGAGAAGCTCCGGGAGGTCGGTCGCATAGAGGAGGCGAAGAAGGACGTCCACGAGCTTTGGGAGAGGGTGGAGCGGAGGAAGAAGGAGAGCGAGAGCCGCCGCAGGGAGGACGACGACCTGCGCTTCGGGATCGTCAGGCAGATAGAGGCCTGGGAGGCGGAGGGCTACGACGTCGGGGAGCTGCAGAAGCTCAGCGGCGGCAGGCTCGAGGACCTGCGCCGCGCCGTCATCACCCACCGGATGAGGATAGAGAGGATGCAGGGCCTGGAGGGAATCCTCGACGCGATGGAGACCCGGGAGTTCGGGACCGAAGCGGCGGCCATACGGGCCCAGCTCAAGGACCTCGACCGCGTCGAGCAGGTGGAGGGGGCCATCGCCGCCCTGAAGGAGGAAATCCGCGGCCGAAAGGAAGAGGAGCGAGCGGGCAGGGAGAGCCTCCACCGGCGGCGGGACGAGTGCACCGACCGGTTCCTCTCGCTGCTCTCCCAGGGCTACAATGTGGACACGCTGGAGGGGGCGCTGGAGCTTCCCTACGAGGCGCTGCACGCCGAGTGCGGGCGCCTCGAGGGCGTGGTCAACCGCCTCAAGGAGATCGGGGCGGAGCTCGAGCGCCGGGGGCTGCTCGCCGGCAACGCCGGTGCGAAAAAGAGGCTGTTCGACCTTCACGCGCTTGCGGAGCTCGAGGAGTACCTGGCCACCGGGAAGGCCCCCTGGGAGCAGCGCCCGGCGCCCGACAGGATCCCGATAATCCGGTACGGGCACGGGAAACGGGCCGAAGAGGCGCCGGCGAGGGCGGCCGCGGTGGAGCTGCCGGAGCTCAAGCCGCCCGGCAAGCCGGTGACGCCGGCACCGGCCCGGTGGACCGCGCCTTCGCTTGCGGCGGCCGTGACAGGCGCGCATCCGGGGACGGAGGCGCCGGCCCACCCGCCGGCCGCGCCTGCGCCGCCCGAGCGCGCTCCCATGGGCCGAACCTGCGAGGGCTGCGGAGAGCCGCTGGACCCGACTTGGAAGAAGTGCCCCTCCTGCCTGAGGCCGGTGGGGCCGACCGGGACCGCGGTGCCCCGGCCGGAGCCCCAGCGCCAGCCCCTCATAGACAGGATTCCGGCCCGCCCGGAGAAGGAGATGGGCATCCGGGATCAGTCGGCGGGCCACCGGGAGACCTCCCGGAGGGAGACGCAGCTCGACCCCGAGAAGCTGGCCTCGCTGCGCAAGATGATCGACCAGTGGAAGTCCGACGGCGACGATGTCGGGGACCTCGAGGAATACCTGGATTCCGGCGTGGTCACGAAGGAGGGGATGAGGAGGAGGCTGGAGGCCATCAACGAGAAGAGGAAGCGGGCCGCGGAGGAGCGGGCCACCCGCCACGAGGGTCCGGCCGCCGGGGAGCGTGAGGCCCCCTCCACCGGCGAGAGGCCCGAACCCGGGGAGGGGCCGGACGGGCCGCCCGGGGAGCGACCGGCCGACGGTCCCGCCGAGGAGACGGCCGCCCCGGACGCACCGGCCCCCGGGGAGGGAACCCGGAAGATTAGGAAGGTCAAGAAGGTGGTCCGCTGAAGACCGTCGAGAGGGTGCCCACCGGGATCGACAGCCTCGACCTCCTGCTCAAGGGGGGCTTTCCCGCCCAGACGGTCAACCTGGTCTCCGGCCCTCCCGGCAGCGGGCGCAGCCTCACCTGCATGCAGTTCGTCTACTACGGGGTCGAGAGGTTCGACGAGCCCGGCCTCTATATAACCCTCGACGAGGAGCGCCAAAGCATCCTGAGGGCGATGAAGTCCTTCGGCATGCGCCCGGAGATGTACGAGGAGGAGGGAGACCTCACGGTGGCGGACCTGGGCTGGTTCTCGAAGGTGCTAGGCCCGGAGGCCGAGGCGCCGGCGGGGCTGGCCGGGATGGACCTTCTGCGCGAGCGCGCCCGCAAGGACAACCTCGACGTGGAGTGGCTGAGCGGCGAGCCGGACGCGCACGAGGAGCTCGAGGGCGGGTTCGTCGGGTTCCGTACGCTCCAGGCCGTGGTGGAGAGCCTTTTGAAGAAAAGGAAGATCCGCCGGCTCGCGGTCGACTCCGTGGCGTCCATCGGGCTCCTGAGCGGCCAGGAGGAGCTCTTCCGCAAGGAGCTCTTCTCGTTCGGGCGGTTCCTCCGGGACCGCAAGCTCACCTCCCTACTCGTGACCGAATCCTTTGGCCCCGCCGGGTCGGTCCGCTTCGGCGTGGAGAACTTCCTTGCGGACACCCACATCTGCCTGAGCCTTCGCAACATACGGGGGGAATCGATGCGCACGGTGACGGTGCAGAAGATGCGGTTCGGAACGCACGACACCGGCGTCCACCCTTTCACCATCACCTCGCGGGGGATGGAGATAAACGTTCGAGAATTCGTGAAGTTATGACGGTGAGCGATTATGGGTCAAAGAAGAATTTTTATATACTTATATTAGGATATACTGGGCGTAGATATACGTTGTTGACGGAAGTTGGAGGTAGAGTGATGGCAGCAACTCCCCGGAAATACGCCTGGAAGTCCAAAAGGAACGCCACCATCGGCATCGGCACGCTGATAGTGTTCATCGCTCTCGTCCTGACGGCCGCCATCGCCTCGGCGGTGATACTCAAGACGGCCTACTCGCTGAAGGACGCGGCGGAGGCGACCGGGAAGGCCACGGTCCAGGAGGTCAGCGGCGGCATCAAGGTGCTCGACATAGTCGGGGACCGCAACCTCAACAAGGGCGGCCTCCCCGTGAACATCCAGACCGGCATCCAGAGGGTAACCTTCCTGGTCACGGTCTGGGCGGGAAGCCAGGGCGTGAACATGCGGACGATGAGGGTGCACTGGATGGGCCCGACGCAGTCGGCCTACCTCACCATCAACCCGGCCTCGTACACGGTCGGCAGCCAGACGGACTTCGGCTGCGACAATGTCCCGGCCGCCGTCACCACGGACTGGAACCCGCCCGGCACGATGTGGCTCCACTGGGAGAACATGGCCTACGTCGAGCTCGAGCTGGGCAACGGCAACATCGGCGAGCAGACCGGAAGCCCGGCCTCGTGGGGCCTGGTGCCGGGCTCGCACGCCTCCGTCTACTTCGAGCCCGCGGCCGGGCTGGTGGTGGAGGAGAGCTTCACCACGCCGACGACCTACGGGACGATGCAGTTCATAGACCTCACGATGCAGTAGGCGCCCTCAGGGACACTGCACCGTGGACAAGGTGAGCGCAATGGCGATACCGGTCGGAAGCAATGCCGGAGCCCCACCGCCAGCCGCCCCGCAACCGGCGGCGGGCGGCGACTTCCAGGAGGTCAACGACTTCCAGGAGGTCCCGGCCGCCCCCAGGCCGATGGCGGAGGCGCCTCCGGTTCCAGCCCCGGTCCCCGCGGCCCAGACGGTCGGTCCGAGGCCGGGGGAGGCCTTCCAGGTCGTGACCTCCACGCCCGAGATCGCCAGCCAGAGCACGATGGAGCGGCTCGACGGCGTCGAGCGTACCCTCGAGGAGGCCATCCGCCGCATAGACACCATCGACAAGTTCACCGAGGCCGTCCGCAACGACATCAACCAGGTCAAGGAGAGCATCTCGCACATGGAGGCGAACATGCGCGAGCTCACCTCCCTCTACGACCTTATCTCGAGCCAGGTCAATCCCTTCATCGACATGGAGACCGCCGCCGCCAAGGCGGCCGGAGCGGGGGAGGAGGCGGCCAAGGAGGAGGTCCCCGAGTTCGACGCGCTCTTCGAGCCCACGCCCGAGATGGGCGGCGAGGGCGAGTTCATGCCCGTGGAGCCCGGCGCGCTGCCGCCGGCGCCCCTCGCCCAGGTGCCCGAAGGCCTCATGGCGCCCGAGCAGCTCCCCGTACAGGCCCTGCCCGGCATGCCCGTGGCGGGCGTCGTGCCGGTCCCGCCCAAGCCCCAGCGCATGGCCCGGCTGACGCAGATAGGCTCCGACTCGATGTGCCTCATCGCGCTCATGCGGTGGATAGAGTTCATGCTCGGCCGCGTCAAGCGGGAGCAGGTGCCCTCGCTCCTGGGGTTCTACGTCCGCATCGGCTGGATAAGCGACGGCATCAAGCAGCACGTGATGGACGTCATCCGGGGCATCCGCTTCGGGCCGGGCGCGCCCGTCGGCGGCGCGACCGGCCGGACCTACGGCTCGTACGAGGCGCCCAAGGACAAGGAGGGCGACGTCGTCATGGCCTACTCCAAGGAGGCCGTGACGGAGGTCGGGGCGCCCGAGCCGAAGAAGGCGGCGGTCCCGCCCGGCGACGACTGGAAGCTCGCGCCGGAGGACCACCTGAAGACTCTCATCTTCATCGAGAAGATCCGGGGCACCGAAGTGGACAAGAACAAGCTCGAGGAGCTCGAAAGGGACGTCCTGAACCTGCGCAAGGGCCTGGACGGGTTCTTCGGGCTCTGAGGCCGCGGAGGGTGGAGCTTTGGGGCTCAGCGTCTCCGCAAGCTTCGCCATCCTCGCCGTCGCGTTCTTCATCGGGGTCGCCCCCCTCATCGAGTCGGTGTTCTACGCCTCCAACAGGCTCATGGAGGGCGCCAACGATGTCGCCGACTGGAAGATGGCCTGGGCCCGGACCAACATCCAGGTCGACAACGCCACCTACAACGGCACCCTGACGCTTCTGAACCTCACGAACATCGGGAGCACGGTGCTCACCGTGGACGGGGTCTCCGTGCTCCTGAACGGGACGTACGTGCCGCACAACGCCACCAACGCCACGGTCGAGGGCAAGGCCACCGACATCTGGTCCCCCAACGAGAAGCTCCGGCTGGAGCTGAACGTGACCTCCGCGCTCGACGAGCGGGTGGTCGTGGTCACCGGCAACGGCGTGGCGAAGTACGGGGTGATCGCCTGAACGAGGGGTCAGGGTTCGGGGTCCAGGGTTCAGGGCGGGAGCCGCGCCTGCCCGTCCCGCCCGTCGTCGTCCCCCTGCACCCTGCACCCTGCACCCTGCACCCCCGTCCCGGTGGGGAGGCGCCGTAATGCCCGGGACCTCCGCCTCCCACATGATCTTCTTCATCGCATCCATGATCGTGGCCACGGCCGTGGCGGGCATCTTCGTGACCACGGTCATCAACCTGGCCGGTGACATCAGGGAAGCGGCGGACGACGAGGCGAAACAATTCAACACCCAGGTCACGATAATCAACGACCCCTCCGCGATGCCCTACAACGACACCTGCTCGACCCTCGTACTCTATGTCAAGAACATCGGTTCCAACATCCTGGGCAGCAACACGGTCACCATTCTCATCAACGGGACCTACTTCACCAGGGACAACATGACCTTCCGGCTCCTCGACGGGGCGACCGAGTGGGGGAAGGAGGTCGTCTTGGAGATCACCCTGACCAACATAACCCTGGCAACCGGCGACCACAGCCTCAAGCTGATAGTGCAGGGAAAGGAGTCGGTCGTTTTCAAGTTCAAGATATGACCCCCCGCCAACCTTTTTCTACCCGAAGGTGAATTGACCGCGCGATGGAGTTTCTGGAGTGGGCCCGCCGGCAATGGAGGGAGTCCGACCGGCTCTCCGCGGTGCTCTGGGCGGTTGTCATCGGCGCCATCGCCATCCGCTCGGTGCCGGGCTGGATATACCCGGCCTGGGGAAGCGACTTTGGCATCTATTTCGGCATAACCCAGGACTTCGTCGAGAACCCGCAGTTCTTCCGACCGTACAGCGGCTGGGGCACGAGCTACAGCTACTTCCCCGTGCTCTACGCCACGACGGCCGCGGTGCACGGCCTCACCGGATTGGACCTGGCCTTCCTGATGCCCAAGGTGGCACCGGTGTTCGGCGGGCTGACCGTGCTGCTGCTCTATCTCTCGGTGAAGGGGCTCTTCGGGCGGCGCGAGGTCGCCCTGCTCGCGGCGGCATTCCTGGCGGCCAATCCGTTCCAGGTATACCAGACCAGCCACGCCGCGCCCATGACCATGGGGCACTTCTTCCTGTGCCTCTCCGTCCTGCTCTTCGTGCTGCACCGGAGGGACAGGTTCTGGACCGGGCCGCTCTACATCTCGACCGCCATGCTGGTCGGCTCGCACCACCTCGGGACCTACTTCTACATCCTCTTCGTGTTCGCGGCGATCGTCTGGCGCAACCTCCAGTCGCGCGAGTGGACCGAGAACCTCAAGGAGGAGCTCTTCTACTTCCTGGCGACCGTCACTCTCACCTTCTCCTACTGGATACTGGTGGCGACCCCGGTCTTCCGGGCGGACTTCGCCTCGGCCCTGCCCATCGGCTCGTGGTCCACGGTCGGGCTGTTCTACGTGCTGGTCGCCGGGGTGTTCGCCGCCATCATCTTCCTGCGCCGGTCGGAGCGCTTCCGGCGGTTCGTGGCGTGGAAGCTCTGGTGGCCCACGCCGCGCGAGGACGCGGTGAAGGTCGGGGCGACCGTGGCGGCCTGCGCGGGATTGTCGGCGCTGTTCACGGTCGTCCCCATATACGGCTCGAACTTCACCTTCCTGCCCGCGGCGACCGCCTTCCTCCTGCCCCTTTTCTTCATCCTGGGGCTATCCGTGGCCGGCTACCGGTACCTCGACCGTTTCCCGGACCGGGCCTACGTCAAGGCGTGGCTCCTGTCCACCACCGCCTCCTTCCTGTTCGCCGTAATGACGCGCAACCAGGCCATATATTCCTTCCGTCACCTCGAGTACTTCGCCTACCCGCTCTCGATAATGGCGGGGGTCGCGGTGTGGGAGATTTGGGGGTATATGGGGAAGGCAGGAAGGCAACGAGGCAGCAAGGCAGCAGGGAAGGACCAAGGCACTTTGGGCGCAAAGGGGGAGGCGGGCGACCGGACGCCGGGGAGGAAGTGGTTCGCACTCGGCGTCGCGGCGCTGGTGGTGGCGAGCGCCGCCACCGCCTACTCGGTGCAGAGCACCACCTCGCGGTTCGAGGAGTCCATCTCGGCCGAGGTGTTCGAGGCGGCCGACTGGATGCAGGAGAACGTGCACACCAACCTGACCGTGGCGAGCGACCACCGCGTGAGCCAGATAATCTGGACAAGGGGGTTCAAGGTCACCTCCGACGAGGCCTACTGGATATTCTTCGCCGAGAACTGGACCGATGCCCTAGACGAGCTCAACGGCACCCAAAGGACCTACGGGAGGGTGGGCTTCGTCGTCATCGACGACGTGATGCGAGAGAAGGGCGTGCAGTCCAACCTCAACGAGACCCCCCGGCCGATAACCGACCTCCATTACGCCAAATTCTCGCAGGAGCCGTTCCGGCTCCTCTTCCGCGCCCGGAGCGCCGACGGTTCGAAATGGGCCGAGGTCTCCGCGGTGGACTGGGGGTACATAGAGAAAAACGGTTGAGGCAGGAAGGCAGCAAGGCAACACGGCAGAAAGGCAGAAAAGGGACGAGACCCCTTCTCGTCCGCTCCCCTTCTCCCTTGCTGCCTTTCTGCCTTCCCGCCTTCCTGCCTTTCCCCGACAGCCTAGTATTTCCTCTCCTGCGGCGGATACTTCGTTATGGCGACGGGCTTGTAGTCGAGGACTATGTCGTCCCCCTTCCTGCGGGCCAGGGTGTGCTTGAGCCAGTTTTGGTCGTCGCGCTTTGGGAAGTCGCGGCGGAAGTGCGAGCCGCGGCTCTCCGTCCGGTTGATGGCGCACAGGGCGATGACCTCGGCGACCTCGAGCAGGCTCTGGAGCTCCAGCGCCTCGATGAGCTCGGTGTTGAAGACCAAGGACCCGCCGGACAGGTGGATGTCCTTGTACCGCTTCTTGAGCTCGCGCGCCTTGGCCAGCGCCTCCTTCATAGGCCCCTCCGTCCTGTAGATGCCGACCTTGTCGAACATGACGGTCTGGAGCTCTTCGCGTATCCTCGGTACGGACTCCGGCCCGCGCGCATCGAGCAGCGCCCCGATGCGCTTCTTCTCGGTCTCCAGCACGCCGGCCGGGACCTCCGGCAGCGCCGTGCCCTTCACGAACGCCGCGGCGGCCATCCCGGCGCGCCGGCCGAAGACGACCGTCTCGAGCAACGAGTTCCCGCCCAGGCGGTTGGCGCCGTGCACGGAGATGCAGGAGCACTCGCCGGCGGCGAACAGGCCCTTCAGCGTCGACGCCCCGTTCACGTCCGTCGGGACGCCTCCCATCGAGTAGTGCGCGGTCGGCCGGATGGGCAGGGGCTGGGTGAGGCAGTCCACCGCGGCGAAGTTGATGCCCAGCTCGCGTATCTGCGGGAGCCTCTCCTGTATCTTGGCGCACCCGAGGTGCCGCAGGTCCAAATCGACGTACGGCCTGCCCTTGACGCCGCGGCCCTCCTCTATCTCGGTCTGTATGGCCCGGGCGACGACGTCGCGGGGAGCAAGCTCCATCTTCCCGGCGGCGTACCTCGACATGAAGCGCTCGCCCTTGCCGTTGACGATGTACGCGCCCTCGCCCCGGGCGCCCTCCGTGACCAGGATGCCGGTCGGGTACAGGCCAGTGGGGTGGAACTGGACGAACTCCATGTCCTCGAGGGGGACGCCCTCCCGGAACGCCATCGCCATCCCGTCTCCGGTGACGTCCATCGCGTTGGAGGTGACGGAGAACACGCGCCCGTAGCCACCGGTCGCCAGGAGGACCGCCTTGGCCCGGAAGAGGTGGAGCTCCCCGGTCCTCTGGTCCAGGGCCACGACGCCGCCCACGACCCCGTCCTTCACGACGAGCCTCGTCGTGTAGTATTCCTCGTAGACCATGACGCCCTGCCTGAGCAGGTTCTCGTACATCGTGTGGAGGAGCGCCTGCCCGGTCCGGTCCTGTATGAAGCAGGTGCGCGGGAAGTTCTGGCCGCCGAAGGGCCTCTGGTCGATTGTGCCCAGGCGGCCCTCGAAGTGCCTCTGGGCCAGCGCCTCGCCCTCCCCGACCATCGAGAAGGCCGCGCCCATGTGCTCCAGCTCGTAGATGTTCATCGGCGCCTCGGCGATGAGCACCTCGATTCTGTCCTGGTCCCCGAGGTAGTCGGAGCCCTTGACGGTGTCGAACTCGTGGTCCTTGATGGTGTCTTCGGGGTTGATGACGGCGTTGATGCCGCCCTGCGCCGCCACCGAGTGGGAGCGCACCGGGTGGAGCTTGGAGACTATCGCGACATCGGCGCCCTGGCGCGAGGCCTCGATGGCCGCCCTCATCCCGGCGAGCCCGGCCCCGACTATGACCACGTCGTGGGTGAAAACGGTCATCGCGACCCCCCAGCATTGAAATGCGAGGCCCCACGCTTCGCTGCGTGAGACAGACCCCGGATTGAAATCCGGGGCATCGACGCGCTAGCCCGGCTTGAACCAAGCAATCGGTTCAAGCTCCCACCTTCTTTAAGAGGTTCGTGGCCTTCACCTGGTTGATCTTGAACCCGAGCTCCTTCGGGTCTATTCCGAACGCCACCCCCAGGAGCTGCGGCAGGTACAGCACCGGGAGGTTGTACTCGCCTATCGTGTTTTGGTAGACATCGTACATTATCCCGCAGAACGGGCACTGGGTGACCATGCCCTCGGCGCCGGAGGCCCTGATGTTGTCGAGCTTGTACTTCGTCATGTTCACCGAGGTCTTCTCGTCGACCGCGAGCAACGCCGCGCCGCAGCAGGCCATCTTGTCTTTGAAGTCGACCGAGGAGGCGCCGGTCGCCTCGATGAGGTCGTCCAGGGTGTGGGGCCGCCGGTAGTCGTCGAAGCCGTCGAAGACGGCCGCCGGCTTCACGTAGTGGCAGCCGTAGTCGGCGGCGAGCTTCACGCCTTTGAACGGCCTGACGACCAGCGACCGTATCCTCTCGACGCCGACGTCCTCGTAGAGCATCCGGGTGAAGTGCCTTATCCTCGTCGTGCCCCTGTACTCCATCCCGATCTCCCCGAGGGCGTCCCCGAGCTTCCCGCGGTACTTCCGGTCCGTCCTGAAGAGGTGGTTCGCCTTGGAGAGCGTCGAGCCGCAAGTGGAGCACAGCGTCACGACCTCCAGTCCCGCCTCCTCGGCGACGGCCAGGTTCCGTATGCTGATCGTCTTCTGCTTGAAGGTGTCCTTGGCCTCGTAGGGGAACCCGCAGCAGGTGAAGCCCTCGGGGTAGACGAGCTCGATGCCCAGCTTCCCGGCCACCTTCAGGGCGGACACCTCGTAGTTCTGCATCTGGGCCGGCACCGTGCAGCCGGTGAATAGCGCGTATCTCTTCACTTGGCCACCCCCTTCTTCTTCAGGATTGGCTCCAGCTTGGGAGCATTGTTGGGGGTGAGCGGCGGAAGCCCCAGCTTCTCCCGCATGCGCAGGGCGAACTCGTCAAGCTCGTAGACGCGCCCCATCTTCTCGAGGTTCTCGGCGGTGGTCTTCAGCCCGTCGGGGGCCTTGTTCTCCGAAAACCAGCTGTTCTTGAAGGAGGCGATGCACTCGTTGGTCGGGATGAGCTTGGGGCACGATTCGCCGCAGTTGCCGCATATCGCGCACAGCCAGACGCCTATCCCCGTTCTGGCCTTGAGCTCGTCCAGACGCTTATTCCCGAGCCTGTCGCGCGGGTCGTGCATGAACCGGTAGGCCCGCACGATGGCCGCCGGCCCCACGAAGTCCCTGTTCGAGCGGAGCGCCTCGCAATCGGAGTGGCACGAGGCGCAGAATATGCAGCCCTCCGTCTTGCGGATCTCGGAAAGGTCGTCGGCGGTGACCTCCATGAGAGCCTTCCCGGTGTGGCGGAACTCGCCGCTCTCGTTCCAGGGGTGGACCTGCCTGATCTTGCCCCAGAAGGCGTCGAGGTTGACCACGAGGTCCTTTATGATGTCGAAGTTGGCCAGGGGCTCGACGAGCAACCTGCCCCCGACGATGTTGTCGTTTATCTGGGCGTTGCAGCAGGGCCGGGAGCTCCCGTTGATGCGCACCGCGCAGGAGCCGCAGATGCCCGACCGGCAGGAGCGGCGGAAGCTGAGGGTGGGGTCGGTCTCGGCCTTTATCTGGAGCAGCCCGTCGAGCACTGTCATTCCCGGCTCGTTGCGGACCCTGTACTCCTTGAAGCGCGGCTCTCTGTCCGTCTTCGGGTCGAAGCGCTGGACCCGGAACGTCACCTCGCTTGCCATCCCGATACCGTCCTCTCCCCGAGCCCGGAACCCCCCGATTCTCGGGACAGTCCGTGCATAGGGCCGGCTGTATATATATCCATCTTGAGACAAGGGGCAAGGGGCAATGGGCAATGGGCAATGGGCAAGGGGCAAGGGGCAAGGGGCAAGGGGCAAGGGGCAAGGGGCGGACGGAGCCTGCCCGTCCCTTGACCCGTGCCCCGTGCCCCGTGCCCCTCGCCCTTGTTTCTTGCCCCTCCATTATGAGAGATTCGTGCCAGATTCTGCAATAGCTATAAAAACGGCAAGCCCGTTGAGGCGCACCAACAGGAGCGGAGAAAATGGAACAGCCCAGGTTCTACCAGTTGCCCGAGTTGGAGTACGACTACAAGGACCTCGCGCCGGCGATGAGCGAGGAGCAGCTCCGGCTGCACCACACCAAGCACCACCAGGCGTATATCAACGGCGCCAACGCGATACTCGAGAAGCTCGACAAGGCCCGCAAGGAGAGCGCCGAGGTCGACCAGAAGGCCGTCTTAAAGGAGCTCTCCTTCCACGAGGGCGGGTTCGTCCTGCACAACCTCTTTTGGGAGAACCTGGGGCCCCACGGAAAGGCCGGCGGGAAGCCCTCGGGCGTCCTCCTGGAAGAGATCAACCGGGAGTTCGGCTCGTTCGAGCGCTTCAAGGCCGAGTTCTCCAAGGCCGCGAACTCCGTCGAGGGCTCGGGCTGGGCGGCGCTGACCCGCTGCCGCGGCACCGGCCGGCTCCTGCTCATGCAGATAGAGAAGCACAACGTCAACGTCTTTCCGCACTACCGCCTGCTCATGGTGCTCGACGTCTGGGAGCACGCCTACTACCTGGACTACAAAAACGACCGCGCCAAGTACGTCGAGGGCTTCTGGAGCATCGTGAACTGGGACGTCGTGAACAAGCGGCTGGAAGCGCTGCTCAAGTAGATTGTTGAAAGGGAGCAAGGGAGCAAGGCAGCAAGGGAAGGCAGGAAGGCAGAAAGGCAGCAAGGCAGCAAGGGAAGGCAGCGAGGGGGGAACGAAGGGAGGAGGGCAGAAGGCGGAGAGGGAGAAGGGGAGGGCGAGAATAGGTACCGTTCCCTTCCTGCCTTCCCTTGCTCCCTTGCTGCCCTCGTCCCTTCGTCAGCCGGCTCGTGTAGAGTTCGTGTTGCCGGCTGAGGGCAGCGTCCCCCGCACGAAGTACAGCATGGACGCGCCGTTGGTCGGGCCGACGTAGTGCTGGTAGGCCACGTTGAGGTAGCCGTCGGGGCCGACGGCTATCTCGAAGAAGTCGTGGAGGGCGTGCAGGTCGTTTCCGGTGTAGACGGGCCCCTCCTCGGCCTTGGTGAAGTTGAAAAAGAGCGTGCCGTCGAGGGCCGTGAGGTCGGCCTTGTCGGAGGCGCGGGCCGATTCGGCCTTCCTCTGGGCCTGCATCGCCATCGAGGTGTTTTCGAAGTCCCTGTTCCACGGGTGGAAGGGGCTTTCGGGCCGGAGCATCGCGGCGTAGATGTACCACTTGGTCTCGGCGGTCACCGGGAGCGAATCCACGGCGTAGAACGAGACGCCGATGGAGCCGTCGTCGCCGACGCCTATCGTGGTGTACTCGAAGAGGCTCTTCCAGGGCGTGATCTCGGAGGAGTTCCAGGTGCGCCCGAAGTCCCGGCTCCAGCCCAGGAAGATGCGGCTGCCGTCGTTTATGGCGTCCGTGGCGTCGGTCCACATGCACCACACCATGCCCTGCGGGCCGGCCATCACCCACACCGGGAAGCCGTCGCCGAGGCCGGGGCCCTCGCGCGCGCCGACCACCACGGGGTTGGAGAAGTCCCAGGTGGCCCCGCTGTCGTCGCTGGGGTAGATGAGGATGTCGGCCGGCGCGCCGACGTCGCTTTCGGAGATTATGTAGGCGTGGGTGCCTTTCCGCTCCGCGTCGATGTGGCCCCAGCCGTTGCCCGGGACCGGGGTGGCGAGCGTCCACACGCGCCCGCCGGTCGTGGAGCGGTAGTACCAGTAGCGGCCGCCGTTGGCCTCGGCGCCGTTGTTGCCCAGATAGTGGCAGATGCCATCGCCCTGGGCCGAGATCCACGGCCGGTCGTCCAGGCCGGTGGTCTTCTGGACGCGCACGGAGTACCGCCACACGCCCGGGCTGTCGAAGACGTGCAGGTGGTTGTCGATGAGGTAGGTGTCCACATAATAGACCCTGTCGTTGCCGTCGACCGCCAGATCGCCCTCGACGCCCAGGTAGGTCTTCCAGAGATTGCCCCGCGGGAAGGGCTCCGAGGGGGCGACCCAGGTCTTCCCGTCCGGGGAGCCGACGAAGAACCAGGAGGCGAGGTAGTCCCAGGTGCCCTTGTCGTCGAGGTTCTTGTGGGCGGTGTAGTACATGTAGCCCTTGGAATCCACCATTAGGCTGGGCTCGTAGCCCGACTTGCCGAACTCGTATATCGGGTCCCACCCGATGCCGGGGGGCATCGCGATGGAGGCGGCCGTTGTCCCGGGAGGCGGGGGCTCCTGCCTGCCGAGCAGCAGGTATCCGGCCCCGGCCAGGATGACGGCGAGGACCACCAGGATCGCAAAAAGCTTCTTCCTTTCCATGAACTCCCTCCGGGCGTTCGGAACGGCCCTGCGGTCGGACATGGTTATCAATTGAGCCAATATACAGTTTTTGGTGACCCGCGGCCGGCCCCAATCAAAACGCTTATATCGATATGTCCGTTTAGGCATATCGAGCCCATGCTGCGGGACCCGTGCGGACGGCCGGTCACCAACCTGCGAGTCTCCGTCATCCGGGAGTGCAACCAGCGCTGCCTCTACTGCCACCGCGAGGGCGAGCCGGCCAGGACGGAGCGGGAGAGGCTCTCCCGGGAGGAGCTCGGCCGCGTCGCCCGCGTGGCCGCCTCTCTTGGCATCGGGAAGCTCAAGCTCACCGGCGGGGAGCCCCTCCTGCGCCGGGATTTGCCCGGGATCATCGGCGATCTTGCGCCCCTGTTCGGGGACGTGTCCCTCACGACGAACGGCATCCTGCTTCCCCCCCTGGCGGCCCGGCTGAAGGAGGCCGGCCTCGGGAGGGTCAATATCAGCCTCGACTCGGTGGACCCGGCGACCTACGCCCGAATGACCGGTTCGGACCGGCTCGCCGAGGCCGTCGAGGGCGTCCGGGCGGCCCGGAGGGCGGGGCTTTCACCGGTCAAGCTCAACATGGTCGTTATCCGCGGCGAAAACGGCTCCCAGATACCGCAGATGATGCGCTTTTCCGCCTCGGAGGGCGCGGTGCTCCAGCTCATCGAGCTCGAGGCGCCCAAGGGCCGACTGTCGGGAGAGTGGTACTCGGAGCACCACACCGACCTTTCGGATGTCGAGCGGGAGCTGGCAAGGCGGGCGGTCCGGACGACCACCCGGAGGATGCACCACCGGCGGAAGTATGTGGTGCCCCTTCGGCCCGGGAGCCCTCCCGGTCCCGGCCGCGGGGGGAAGGAGGGGGCCGGAACGGTCGAAATCGAGATCGTGCGGCCCGTGCACAACTCGGAGTTCTGCCAAAACTGCAACCGGCTGCGGCTGAGCTCGGACGGGCGGCTGGTCCCCTGCCTCTTCCGGGGCGACCGGGGCGTCGACATCGCCGGGCCCCTGCGCCGGGGCGCGACCGACGGCGAGCTCGCCGGGCTCTTCGCCTGCGCGGTCTCGCGCCGGGAGCCCTACTGGACCGGCGCGCCGGCGAGGGTCCCCGGCAGGGGCCGGGGGCTGGGGGCCTGCCCGTGAGGAAAGGCCGCATCGGGATCCAGAAGGGGGACTTCTCCGTCGACTCCGAGCTCGACGCGCTGCTCGGCGGGGACGTCGGGGGGACCGTGATCTTCGTCGGGTCGGTGCGGGGAAGCTCACCTTCCGGCCGGGTCCCGCACCTCGAGTTCGAGACGTTCGGGGAGATGGCACGAAAGGAGCTCGGGCGCATAAAGGCCGAGGCGCTGGACAGGTTCGACGTGAAGGGAGTGTCGGTCGTCCACCGCACCGGCCGGATACGGGCCGGCGGGCGCATCGTCCTCATCATCGTCACGGCGGCCCACCGCGACGCGGCCTTCGGGGCGTGCCGGTACATCCTCGAGGAGCTCAAGAAGAGGGCGCCCATCTGGAAGAGGGAGCGGGGCGATTGGAGCTCTGGCGACCTGCCGGCCGGGCCCGTCCGGCCTTCCCGTGGGAGGCGGCCCGCGTGAACATCAGGCCCTTCAGGAAGCTCGTTTCATTTCCCGAGGCGATGGAGCTCGTGCTCCGCCACTCGGCGGCGACCGGGCGGACCGAGGAGGTGCCCCTCGGAAGGGCGGCCGGCCGCGTCCTGGCCGGTGAGGTGGTATCCCGCATCGATGTCCCCCAGTTCGACCGGTCTGCGATGGACGGCTACGCGGTCCGCTCGGAGGACGTGGTCGGGGCCGGGGAGCTCAGCCCGGTGAGCCTCGGTGTCTCGGGGGAGCTCTTCGCCGGCGACGTGCCGACCGTGGCGGTCCGCAACGGGACCGCCTGCCGCGTCGCCACCGGCGCGGTGCTGCCGGAGGGCGCCGACGCGGTCGTCATGGCCGAGTTCGCCTCCGAGGAGGGCGGGTCGGTCACGCTCAGGCGCGCCGAGCCCAGGTGGGGCAACGTCTCCCGGCGGGGCTCGGACATCCGGAAGGGGACGGCGGTGCTAGGGGCGGGCGCCGTTCTGGACCCGGCCAAGGTCGGCGTGCTGGCCTCCCTGGGCCTCGCCCCGGTCGAGGTTCTCGTCCGCCCGGGCATCGCCGTCATCTCCAGCGGCAACGAGATAGCCGAGCCGGGCGGATCGCTTGGCCCGGCCCAGGTGTACAACTCCAACAGCTACGCCCTCGCGTCCGTGATCGACCAAAACGGCGGGCAGGCCCGGCTGTTCCCCCACATAGAGGACACGCGTGATGCGATAAGGGACGCCCTGCGGGGGGCCCTCTCCGGGGGCCTGGAGGCGGTGGCGATATCCGGCGGGAGCTCCGTCGGCGAGAGGGACCTGCTCGCCGGCGTGCTGGCCGACGAGGGCGAGATCCTCTTCCACGGCGTCCAGATAAAGCCGGGCAAGCCGTTCCTCCTGGGCCGGACCGGCCGGCTGCTCGTGTTCGGCATCCCCGGGTATCCGGCGGCGGCCCTGATGGTCGGGCAGGTCTTCCTGGCGCCCGCGGTGAGGAGGATGGCCGGCCTCCCGCCCGAGAGGAGGACCGTCCGGGCGAGGCTCGCCCGGCGCCTGGCCTCCCGCCTGGGCCGGGTCCAGTTCCTGACGGTCAGGCTGGCCGGAGGCGAGGCCGAGCCCGTGTTCAAGGGGTCGGGGGCCATCACAAGCCTGGCCGCCGCCGACGGCTACATCGTCGTCCCCGACAATGTGGAGCTGCTCGAGAGGGGGGAAGAGGTCGAGGTGGTGCTGTTCTGAATAATCATTTGAAAGGCGCAAGGCGCAGGGCGCAAGGCGCAAGGGACGAAAGCGCAAGGTACAGGGCGCGAGGCGGAAGGGATTTGCGTGAGATCCCCCCTTGTTCCTCGCGCCTTGACCCTTGCGCCTCAAGCCTTGCGCCTTGCGCCTCGTGCCTTGCCCCTTCGCGTGGAAGTGAGATGACATGATGCTTCTGGGCTTCTTCGGGCACTCGAACTCGGGCAAGACGACCCTCATCGACAGGCTGGTGGGAAGGTACAGGAGGCGCGGGCTCTCCGTGGCGGTGCTCAAGCACACCGCCCACCGCGGGTTCGAGCTGGACTCGGAGGGCACGGACTCCTGGCGCCACGGGAAGGCGGGCGCCGCGGCGGTCGGGCTTCTCGCGGAGGGCCGGGCGGCGCTGCTTCTGCACCGGCTCCCGCGGCAGAGGCGCCCCCGGCCGGGCGCCACCGGGGCCGTCCCGGACGACGCCGCATCGCTCGTCAGGCTGGTGGGGGAGGCCGTCTCGCCCGACATCCTCTTCCTCGAGGGGTTCAAGCACGCCGCTCTCGAGAAGGTGGCGGTGGGCGACATCGGGAGCCTCCCGGGCACGGTGCTGCGCGTGGACCCGGCGAGCCGCCGGAGCGTCGCGGCGATGGAGCGGTTCATCGACCGGAGGCTTCTGGTGCAGCGGGTGGCGGACCGCCTGCCCGGAATCGACTGCGGCCGATGCGGGCTGGACTGCGCCCGCTTCGCGGCCGCGGTGGCCGACCGCCGCCGCAGGCCCGAGCAGTGCGTCAACCTGTCCGACATCCGCCTCTCCGTCCGGGTGGACGGCGAGGAGCTCCGGCTGGGACGCTTCCCGAGGGAGGTGGTGGCGAGCGCCCTGCTGGGGCTCGTGTCGCCGCTCAAGCTGCCCCGCGCCGCCGGCGGCCGCGCCCGGGCGTCGCGGCGCATCCGGCGCGTGGAGATAAGGCTGGAGCGTTGAAAAAAGGCGCAAGGCGCAGGGCAGCGCGGCGAAAACGCTATATTGCCACAGGGGGGTGAGACCCCCGTGACCGCGGAGGCGGGCGTGCCCGGGCTCACGTTCGGGGAGTGGATACTGGTGCACCTTCTGCGCTTCGCCCGCTTCGCCGGGGAGTTCGAGGTCCCCTGGGGGATGACGCAGTACGGGATCGCGGAGGCCGTGGGCACCGGCCAGGACCACGTCTCCCGGGCGGTGCGGCGGCTGGTGAACAAGGGGCTCCTCACCGAATCCAAAAACCGGGTCGAGGGCGTCTCGGAGAGGCGCAAGGTCTACTTCCTCACCGGGGAGGGCCGCGCCGCCGCCGAGGAGCTGGCGCGGAGGGTGGAGGAGTCACGGGTGCGCCTCCCCGGGGCGGGCGACGGGGGTGCGGTCACCCTGAGGGAGGCGATGCGGCTTCTGGGTCCCCAGCACCCCCTCGTGGAGGTCGCCCGGGCGGTCCGGCCGGGAGGGGAGCTGGACCGGGAGGCCCTGGGCGCCTCCAGGCGCGCCGGCGGGCCCGAGCCCCAGCAGGCGGTCCCCGTGCCCGCCGGCTTCGTCGGCCGCGCCCGGGAGCTAGACACCCTCGGCAAGTGGCTGCTCGACCGCCGGCTCATGGTCATCTCTGGCATCGCCGGCATCGGCAAGACCGCCCTGGCGGCCCGGCTGGTGTCCCGGGCTCGGGGCGGCCGACCAGTGTTCTGGTACCGGTTCCACGAGTGGGACACGCCGCGCAACCTCCTGGGGCCCCTGGGGGACTTCCTGGCCCACCTGGGCAGGCGCAAGCTCCGGACCTACCTCTCCTCCAAGCCCAACCTCGACCTGAACGAGGTCCGGTACGTTCTGCAGGAGAGCTGCCGCAACCTTTCGGCCGTCTTGGTGCTCGACGACTTCCACAAGGCCTCCGACGAGTTCCTGCACCTTCTCTCCCTGCTGCTCGAGGTGCTCGAGCGCGACGACGGCGTCCGGGCGATCATCACGGCCCGCAGCCTGCGCCGGTTCTACGACCGCGCTGACGTGCTGGTGAAGGGGCTCGTCGCCGAGATGGACCTCGGCGGGCTTGACGAGGAGAGCAGCCGGGCGCTCCTGCGCGCCCGCCGGATAGAGGACTCGCAGCACCGCCGGGCCTTCGAGCTCACCGGGGGGCACCCGCTGGCGCTCGAGCTCTTCACGCCGGGCTCCGGGGAGGCCGAGCAGAGGGGCAACATCAGCCGCTACATCGAAGAGGAGATCTCCGCCCGCCTCACCGTTCCCGAGCGGAAGCTTTTGCGAATGGCCTCGGTTTTCCGCTACCCGGTCCCGGCGGACGCCCTCTTCTTCGACCCGGAGCCGGACCACGACACGCTCCAGGCGCTGCTCGCCCGCTCGCTGCTGCGGGAGGTGTACGCCGGGGTGTACGACATCCACGACTTCGTCCGGGAGTTCTTCTACACGCGGCTTACGCCCCACGAGCGCGCCGCGCTCCACCGGCAGGCCGCCGCGTTCTACTCGAAGGCCTCCCAGCCCCGGGACGTGCTGGAGCTCGTCCACCACCTTCTCGGCGCCGGCGACCACGCCGGGGCCGCGGAGGCGATGCTTGGGCGCGGGGAGGCGCTCCTTGCCGCCGGCTTCGCCGGGGAGCTCCGGGCGGACCTGGGGGCCCTGGACCTGGGCGCGCTGCCGGCCACCGGGCGCGCCGAGGCGCTCTGCCTCAAGGGGCGCTCCGACGACATCCTGGGGGACTGGGACCGGGCGCTGGAGGAATACCGCGAGGCCCTCCCGGCGCTCCCGGAGGGACGGCGCGCCGAGGTGCACTACCACATAGGGTGGATCTTGCAGAAACGCAACGAGTGGGAGGGCGCGGCTGGAAGCTTCCGCGACTGCCTGGAGGTGGCCCGGGCCGCCGGCGACGGCCGGGGCGTCGCCCGCGCCTACCACGGGCTGGGCCGCGTGCTCTGGCGCCAGGGACGGCTCGCCGAGGCGGCCCGGTTCTGCCAGCGCAGCATCGCCTCCGCCCGGGCGGCCGGCGGCCTGGCGCAGGAGGCGTCCGCGGGCATCGAGCTTGGCCGGGTCCAGGCCGCCATGGGCGACTTCGCGAGGGCCGAGCGGAGCATCCGCAGGAGCCTGGAGCTCCTCGACAGCATCGGCGACCGCTCCGAGTCGGCGCGCGCCTGGAACACCCTGGGCTGGGAGGCCCTCAAGCCCCAGGGCCGGCTCGACGAGGCCCTGGAGGCCATCCACCGGGGCGAGGAGCTGGCCCTCTCGCAGGGCAACCTCCGGGAGCTCGGGCCCATCTACCACAGCCTGGGGGAGGTCTGGGCGCGCAAGGGGCTCACGGAGAAGGCGGAGGAGTACTTCCGCAGGTCGCTGGACCTTTTCACCGGTCAGGCGGACGAGCACGGGATGGCCTACGGCCACCTGGGGCTCGCGATAGTCCACCGCACCCGCCGCCAGTGGGACCGCTCCCGGGAGGAGTTCGAGGGGGCCCTCTCGCTCTTCGAGAAGGTGAGCACGCCCGGCGACCTGTCCTACGCCCTGCGGGAGTTCTCGGAGATGTGGCGTCAGAAGGGCAGCGCGGGCCGGGCGCGAGCCTGCCTGGAGAGGGCCAAGCGGATCGGGCTGCGTCTCCAGGTGAGGGAGAGCGCGCGGGGCGCGGGCAGCGATCGCCCCGGCCGGCCCCGCCGGTCCCGCCGTTCCAGCCGCTCCCGCCGGGCCGCCCGCTGACCATGACCGGCCGGCCACCCCGGCCGCGCGGCGGCGCGGTCCCCTTCCTGGAATAGTTATTTATCATCGCCGGGCAATCGCTTGGGCGAGATGCCCCAAAGGAAGCTCGTCGGCCGCGAGGCGGAGGTGGGCCGGCTCAAGAACCTCCTCGACGACGCCCTCGCGGGCCGGGGCCACATCGTGTTCATCAGCGGGGAGGCGGGGATAGGGAAGACCCGCCTGGTCGACGAGCTGGTCTCGTACGCTCGGGAGATGGGGGTGCTCACCGTGCAGGGGAAATGCCTCTATCGGGAGGGCACCGACCCCTACCTCCCGTTCACGGACGCCCTGCGCGAGGCCTCGGCGAAGCTCGCGGCCCCCGAGTCCGACGGGGAGGCGATGCCGCTCACCTTCTCCACCGGCATGGGCGCCGCCAAGGACCTGGGGCCCATGGGGGTGGCCGCGCTGGCGGAGGGCTCCGGCGAGCGGGGGGCGCCCGACACGACCGTGCTCGACCTTGCCGGGGAGCTCAGGCGCATAGACATCGGCCGCGAGCGCGACCGGATGTACGAGACCGTCTCCTCGATGATGCTGGAGATAGCCCGCCGGCGGCCGCTCCTGCTCTTCTTCGACGACCTGCACTGGGCCGACAACGCCACATTGCAGCTTCTGGGCTACGTCGTGCGAAGCATACGCGGCGCCCGGGTGCTCCTCGTCGCCGCCTACCGGCCGGAGGAGGTCTCGCCCTACCGGGGCCAGCCCCACCCGCTCACGGAGGCCATGGTGCGTATAAACCGCGAGGGCATCTCCGCCACGATCTCGCTGCGCCGGCTTGACCCGCGCGAGACCCGGCACCTCCTTTCCATAATCCTCAACCGGAGCGACTTCCCCGAGGGGTTCGTCGAGAAGGTCTTCCGCCAGACCGAGGGGAATCCCTATTTCCTGGAGGAGGTGGTGAAGAGCCTGGTGGACCGGGGCATCATCAACCCCCGGGACTCGCTTTGGCACCAGAAGGTGGACATGACCTCGCTCGCCATCCCCTCGTCGGTTCGCGCCGCCATCACCCAGCGGATCGGCCGGCTCGGGCCGGCGGCCGCCCGGACGCTCCAGAACTCCTCCGTCCTGGGTCAGGAGTTCGATTTCTGGGTGCTCGCCGCCATATCGGACCTGTCCGAGGACGACCTCGTGGAGGCGCTGGAGAGGCTCATCCACGCCGGACTGCTGCTCGAGGACACCGCCGGAGAGCAGGAGAGGTACCGGTTCTCCTACACGATGATACGGGAGGTCGCCTACGAGAACCTCAGCCGCACCAAGCGGCGGCTGCTCCACCGCAAGGCGGCCGAGGCCGTGGAGCGGCTCCACCGGGACCGGCGCGACGAGGTCATCTTCTCCCTGGCCTACCACTTCTCGATGGCGGGGGACCTCCCCAAGAGCGCCGAGTACTTCGCCATCGCCGGCCGGAAGGCGCTGCAGTCCTTCGCGCCCGACGAGGCCGCCCGCTACTTCCGAAAATCCCTGGAGGCCCTCGAGAAGCTCGAGGCCAGCCCGAGGAACCTCAAGCTCGAGGTGGAGGTGCTGGTCTCGCTGGGCAACGTGCTCTACACCACCGGCGAGTGGGACGAGGCGCTGGACTGCTTCTCCGAGGTCATCACGCTAGGCGAGGAGACCGGCGACGAGGGATTGCGGGCGCTCAGCCACCTCAGGCTGGGCGAGATCCAGGAGAAGCGCAGCGAGTGGGCCCAGGCCGCCGAGAGCCTCGGCAGGGCCCTGGAGCTCTACGACCGGTTGAAGGACGTGAGCGGCCAGGCGAACGTCCACCGCGCCCGGATGACGATGTTCTGGCGCCAGGGCGAGTACGAGAAGGCGCTGGAGGAGGGGACCAAGGGCCTGCTCCTCCTCGACAAGACGGGGGACAAGTACATCACCGGCATGACCCTCATAACCCTGGGAGCGGTGTACTACGACACGGGCGACTTCGGCAAGTCCCGGCAGTACTACGAGGAGGGGCTGGCCCTGGCCCGCGAGATCGGCGACCCGCTGGAGACCGCCCGCGCGCTGGGGAGCCTGGGCAACCTCGAGATGCGCGACGGCCGGCTGGACGCCGCGCTGGGGCTCTTCGAGAGGAGCATTTCGGCCGCGAAGTCGTCGGGGAACGCGCGCCAGGTCGGCTACGCCCTGGCCAGCGCCGGGGAGTGCCTCGCCCGCATGGGCGACCTCGAGAAGGCGATGGAGTACCTGGACCGGTCGATAACCATCTTCGAGAAGCTCGACGAGAGGGTGATGATAGGCTCCATAATGATGCTTAGGGGCATCATCTACCGCAACAACGAGGAGTGGGAGATGGCCCGAAAATGCTTCACCGAGAGCACCCGCATCGTCGAGGAGCTGGAGATGCCCTACGTCCTGGGCGAGCACCTCCTGGAGTTCGGGATAACCGCTAGCATGCAGGGCGACCGCAAGGAGGCGCGGCGCCTCCTCACCCGCGCGCTGCGCACCTTCGAGGCCATAGGCGCCAAGAAGTACGTCGAAAAGGCCCGCTCCGAGCTCCGCCGCCTCGACGAATCCGACTGGGAGGAGGAGAAGGCGGAGTGAACCCGGGTGCCGGCACCCGGTTTCTTACGCGACCAGTTCCGCGCCCTTCTCGATGACCATGCGGGTGGGTGTGGGAAGCTTCACCGAGCCGCGCTTGAGCGCGATCTTTGCGGCGTCGAGGTGCTCCTTGTTCACCCGGACGGTTATTATCCTCTGGCCGCGGTCCACGCGCGCCACGGTCCCGATGGCCTTCCCGAAAGCGGCGCGCATTCCCTGCGAGACGCGGTCGGCGCCGGCGCCCGTGGCCTGCTTGTTCTCCCGGATGACCACGTGCGGGTATAGGCGCACCTTCATGTGGTAGCCCTCGTTGCCGGTGCGGTTCTGGAGCTCCCGGTTGACCGCAACGCGCAAAGCCTCCAGGGCGATGTGGCGTATCTGGCACCTCTCCTCGGCGAGCAGGGTGAGCGTGAGGTCGAACGGCTTGGAGGTCTTTCCCATGTTGAACTGGGTGATCCGGGGCGCAGGCACGCCGCCCATGTACTTGCGCTGGCAGTAGGCCTGGCTCTTTATCTCGCGGTACATCCTTCCGGGCTTTCGCGTCATCTGGTCCCCCTCGGAGCGTCAGGCGGGGCCAAAAGGGTGGGTGCTTAAATAAGTTGCGACGGCCGGCTCTCCCAATTTATATATATCGACACGGCCTAGTCCGGAAAGATGCGGGGTCATTGCCATATTTCCGGGCCCGGGCGGGTCCGGTTCGCCGTGGCGGCCTTCGGCGTCCTTTCAACCCTCATCATCCTGGCGGCCGGCCCCGCCTGCGCCGGAGGGCCGCTCCCGCCCCGCATCGTCTCCGCCCCGCCCGTCTCGGCCCAGGTCGGCCACGAATACAGCTACGGCGTCGAGGCCGTGGACGACGACGGCGATACCCTGTCCTATTCGCTTGAGCAGTATCCGCCGGGCATGGTAGTGGATTTCCGGTCAGGGTTGCTGAGGTGGACCCCGGAGCCGGGACAGGCGGGCGAATTCCCGGTGGCGGTCTCCGTATCGGACGGGACCTTCCGGGTGTCCCAGTCATTCTCGGTGACGGTCACGAACGGCACGCCCCCGCCCCCGGTCGTGCGGTTCGTCTACCCGGCGGACGGCGCCCCGGCCAACCGCAGCCTCCACCTCATGGGCATGGTCAGGTCCGCCCCGGGCGCCCCGGCCGTGGAGAGGGTGGAGGTCAGAATCGACTCTGGGCCCTGGCTCAACGCGGAGCTCTCGGGCGACGGGTGGAGCTACCTTCTGGACACCTCCAGGTCGAAGAACGGCCCCCACCGGGCGTACGTCCGGGCCGCTGACGCCCGGGGCTACTCGGAGACCGCCCAGATCAACCTCACCTACGACAACCCGCGCTACATCCTCCTGGATTACCCCCTGACGGTCGGTCCCCCGGCCCTGCCCTTCCTGCTGGCCGCGCTGGCGGCGATGGCGGCAGGGCCCGTGGTGATCTACCTACGAATCCTTTGGAAGGAGCGCTCATCGCGCCGGTGAGGCCGGGTCCCCCTGCCGCCCCGGCTCACCGCACCATGTCGAGGCCGCCCGGCTGGGGCTTCCCGGCGCCGTACTGCAGGGCGGTCCGGTCGCTGCGGCCGGCCATCTGCTTGGAGGTGACCCCGGTGACGACGAGCATCACCTTGACCGTGCCCTTCATCTCCGGCTCCACCGCCGCGCCCCAGATCATGCGGGTGTTGGGGTTGACCTTGGACTGGATTATCTCGGCGACCTTCTCGGCCTCGGCCAGCGTCATGTCCGGGCCGCCGGTTATCTTGACCAGGGCGCCGGTGGCGTTGCGCACGTCGTACTCGAGGAGCGGGCAGTTGAGGACGGCCGAGACGGCGTCGTCGACCCTCTCGCCGCCGGGCGCGTCGGACTCGCCCAGGCCCATCACGGAGACTCCGCCTCCCTCGATTATCGTCTTGAGGTCGTTGTAGTCGAGGTTGACCAGCCCCGGCTTGGTTATGAGCTCGATTATCGACTTCATCGAGTCCATGAGCAGCTCGTCGAGCACGAGGAAGGCCTGGTTGAGCGGGAGCTTGGGGGCCATCTCGAGCAGGCGGTCGTTGGAGATCGTGACGACCGTGTCGGCCACGGCGCTGAGCCTGGCCAGGCCCATGTCGGCCTCCTCCATCCGCCGCTTGCCCTCGCCCCTGAACGGCTTGGTGACGAAGGCGATGACCATCGCGCCGGCCTGCTTGGCGAGCTGGGCCACGACGGGCGCCGTTCCGGTCCCGGTCCCGCCGCCCATGCCGGCGGCGACGAACACTATATGCGCTCCCTGGAGGGCCTTCTTGAAGTCCTCCTCGCTCTCGCGCGCCGACTGCTCGCCGACATTGGGCTCGCCGCCGGCCCCGAGGCCGCGGGTGAGCCTCTTACCGACGAGGATCTTCTTGTGGGCGTGGGTGTTGAGCAGGTGGCGCGCGTCGGTGTTGCAGGCGATGAGCTCGGCGCCGACGACGCCCTCGTTCATCAGGCGGGTGACCGTGTTGGAGCCGCCGCCGCCGCATCCGAATACCTTTATCGAGAGCTTCAATCCCTCGATGAGCTCCATGAGCTCCTTGTCGTCGGGTGTCTCCGGCGTCGCCGGCTGCGCCTGTTCTGGGAGGCCTGTTCTTGCGAGGGCGTTGTCGACCATTGACTTCATCGCGACCACCATTCTGGCTGTGACCTTAATGTTATTAGAATGATATAAGGGTTTATGTCGACACGCTAGCCGGACGAAGGGGGCGGGGAGCGGGCGGGAAGGGAGGAAGGCAGCAAGGGAAGGCAGGAAGGCAGCAAGGCAGCAAGGGAAGGCAGGAAGGCAGCAAGGCAGCAAGGGAAGGGAGGAAGGGAGAAATGGGAGGACCGTCGTCCCTTGCTGCCTTCCTGCCTTCCCTTGCTGCCTTGCTGCCTTGCTGCCTTCCTGCCTTCCCTTGCTGCCTTGCTGCCTTGCTGCCCTCCTGCCAATCGCTCGATATATAAAAATAGTTATATATCGCAGAGGAGTTAAAGGGCTCCGGAGGGGGATGGATTTGACGGCGAAACTGATATTGGGGAAGGACATCGGGAACCAGATCCGGGAAGAGCTCAAAACCGAGGTGGAGGGGCTCAAGAAGAAGGGCGTCCACCCCGGATTGGCGGTGGTGCTCGTCGGAGAGGACCCGGCCTCCACGGTCTATGTCACCAACAAGGGGCAGGCCTGCCGCGACCTCGGGATACACGAGGAGACGTTCGGGCTCCCGGCCTCTACGAGCGAGGCCGAGCTGCTGGCCCTGGTCGACAGGCTCAACGCCGACCCGAAGTTCCACGGCATCCTGGTCCAGCTCCCTCTGCCCAAGCACATCGACTCCAACAAGGTGCTTCTCCGGATGAACCCGGACAAGGACGTCGACGGCTTCCACCCGATGAACGTCGGGCGGCTGATGGTGGGCGAGCCGATCTTTTTGCCCTGCACCCCCGCCGGCGTCCAGCAGATGCTGGTGCGCTCCGGCAACGACCCGGCCGGGAAGCACGTGGTCATCTGCGGCCGGTCCAACATCGTTGGAAAGCCCATGGCCAACATACTCATCCAGAAGGCCAAGGGGGCCAACGCCACGGTCACATTGTGCCACACCGGGACCAAGGACATGGCCTCCATCACCCGCCAGGCCGACATATTGATCGCCGCGATGGGAGTTCCCAAGGCGATAACGGCCGACATGGTCCGCGAAGGGGCGGTGGTCATCGACGTCGGGGTGAACCGGATACCGGACCCGTCGGCGCCCAAGGGCACCCGGCTCGTGGGCGACACGGACTTCGAGGCCATCAAGGAGAAGGCCTCGGCCATAACCCCCGTGCCGGGGGGCGTCGGCCCCATGACCATCACCATGCTGATGGTGAACACCGTCCGGGCGGCCAAGGCCGCCCACGGGTTGAAGTAGGGCGAACGCGGGGTCTTCGATGGTCGCCAAGGCGAAGGTCACGTTCCTCCCCTCCGGCCGGACCATCGAGGTCGCCCCCGGGACGACGCTCTACAAGGCCGCCGTGGAGGCGGGGGTGGAGCTCAACTCGATCTGCGGCGGCAAGGGCAAGTGCGGCAAGTGCCGCGCGCAGGTCCACGGCAAATACGAGCTCGACCACCTCCATCCCCTTTCCCGGGAGGAGCTGGAATCGGGTAGCTTCCTGGCCTGCAGCACGCGCGTCAGGGGCGACGTCCGGGTGTTCATTCCGGACACGAGCACGGCCGGCAAGGGACAGATACTGACCTCCTGCGCGGCCACCTGCCGCCGCCCCGACCCGCCGGTGCAGAAGGCGGTCCTGGAGCTGCCCCGCCCCACGCTCAACGACAATCTGGCCGACCTGGAGAGGATGCTCCGGGGCCTCCGGGTGAAGCGGCTGGGCGAGCCCCACCTGGACATGGCGGTGCTGCAGGAGCTCCCGGTGACCGTCCGCAAGAAGGACTGGCGGGTCACCGCCTCCTTCATCAGGTGCGGCGGGTGCTCGCGCATGGTGAGGGTCGAGCCGGGGGACACCACGGAGATGAACCACGGGCTGGCGGTGGACATCGGCACCACCACGGTGGTGGTCCAGCTCCTCAATCTCCTGGACGGCCGGACTATCCGCACCGCGGCGGCCTACAACCGCCAGATCTCCTGCGGGGAGGACGTCATATCCCGCATCGACTATGCCGCCGAGAACGGGCCGGGGACCCTCAGGAGACTGGTTCTCGAGACCATCAACATGCTGATAGCGGACGTCTGCGTCGAGGTCCCGCCCCGCGAGGTGACGAGCGCCTGCGTCGCCGGCAACACGACTATGGTCCACCTCTTCCTGGGGCTGGACCCGACCAACATCAAGCTCGACCCGTACATCCCCGTCACGAACTCGCCACCGCCGCTGACCGCCCGGGCGACGGGGCTCGGCCTCCACCCCGAATCACCGGTCATCATCGTGCCGGGCCGGAGCGGCTACGTGGGCGGCGACATCACCGCCGACGTGATAGCCTCGGGGATGCACCGGCGCAGGGAGCTCGCCCTGCTCATAGACGTCGGAACGAACGGCGAGGTCGTCCTCGGCAACGACCAGTGGCTCGTGGGCTGCTCGTGCTCGGCCGGGCCCGCCTTCGAGGGGGGCGAGGTGCGCTTCGGCATGAGGGCCGCGGAGGGCGCGATAGAGCGGGTCAACGTCGGCAAGAGATTCTGGCTCAACTTCTGCACGATAGGCGGGACGAAGGCGCGGGGCATCTGCGGCTCCGGGCTGATCGACCTCATCTCCGGCCTCTTCACGAGGGGGGCGCTGGACAAGGCCGGCCGGTTCCGCGACGCACTGCCGGGGCGCATCCGGCCCGGGACCGAGGGCAGGGAGTTCGTGGTGGCCTCCGGGAGCGAGACGGCCTCGGGCTCGCCAATCGTGCTCACCGAGGCGGACATAAAGAACATAATCCGGACCAAATCCTCGCTCTACGCCGCCGCCTCGGTCCTGGTCAACTCGCTGGGCCAGAGGATGGAGGACGTCCAGAAGGTCTACATCTGCGGCGGGTTCGGGAACTACCTCAACATAGACAAGGCGGTCTCCATCGGCCTTCTGCCCGACCTCCCGCGCAAGAGGTTCAGGTTCATGGGCAACGGGGCTCTGGCCGGGGCGGCGCTCTGCGTGCTCTCCAGGCGCTCGGCGGCCGAGGCGGCCAAGGTGGCGGCCAAGATGACCTACATGGAGCTCTCGGTGAACGCCTCTTTCATGGGCGAGTTCACCTCGGCGCTCTTCCTGCCCCACACGGACGAGCGGCTTTTCCCGTCGGTGGGCCGCCACCCCCCGGGGTACGATGAGACCAAGCACGACCGGTCGGAGTGAGGGGGAACGGGGAACCAAGGCGCATGGCGTAGGGTAGGAAGCTAGAAACCTCGGACTTCAGTCCGAGGTCGTTTCACCATAGGAGGCGTCGATGCCCCGGACTTCAGTCCGGGGTGCAAGGTGCAAGGACATGGTGCATCAGACGACCGGTCGCGGCAGCAGCCCGGCGCCCTCGACGATCTCGGGGACCTTCTCCTCCCAGGCGATGGCCATCACGTGGACGCCGTGGACGCCCTTCATCTCCCGGAGCTGCTTCACGGTCTCGATGCAGATCCTGATGCCCTCGGCCTTGGGGTCGGAGGCCTTCTCCATTCGGGAGATGACGGAATCGGGCATTATGATGCCGGCCACCTTGTTCTTCATGTACTTGGCGACCTTTGCGGACTTGAGCGGGGTGACCCCCCCCAGGATGTGCACCTTCCCGTCCAGGTGGCGGGACCGGACGTCCTCCATGAACCTCTCGAACCGGTCGATGTCGTAGATGACCTGCGACTGGATGAAGTCGGCCCCGGCCTTGATCTTCTTGGCCAGCCGGTGGACGCGGAACTCGTGCGGCGTGCCGAAGGGATTTTCGGCCGCGCCCAGAAAGAGCTGGGGCGCCTTGGTCAGCGCGTCGGCGCCCAGTATCTTGCCCTCGTCGCGCATGGTCTTGAAGAGGAGGAGCTCCTGTATCGAATCGACGTCGAAGACGTTCTTCGCCCCGGGGAGGTTGCCCAGCGTCTGGTGGTCGCCGGTGAGGCAAAGCAGGTTCTTGATGCCCAGGGCGGAGGCCCCGAGGACGTCGCTCTGCATGGCGATGCGGTTGCGGTCCCGGCACACCATCTGCATGACGGGCTCGACGCCCTCCTGGAGAAGGATGATGCTCCCGGCCATGCTGGAAAGGCGGACCACGGCCGTCTGGTTGTCCGTGACATTGAAAGCGTCGGCCTTGCCCTTGAGCTCCCGGGCCCAGTGGCGCATGTGCTCCCCGTCCGCGCCCTTGGGCGGGCCGATCTCGGCCGTGACGGCGAAACCGCCGGAGGAGAGGACCTTCTCGAGGTTGCTGCCCGCTTTCATCTCTTCACCTCCTTCCTGGCCGGCTCGTTCCAGTCCTCATCCTTCTTCTGGTACCTCACCCCGCCGTCCCGCGATGACCTCCAGTCCCTGGGGGGCACTATCCCGTCGATCCACTCGTTCCGGTCGAGCTGCCTGAGGCGGTCGTGGATGAGCTGCCAGGCGCAGGGGATGTCGTCGCGCACCTCGCACTTCCCGTCGTGGGAGCCGCCGCAGGGCCCGTTCAGGAGGCTCTTGCTGCACCGGGCGACGGGGCAGATCCCGCCGGTCTCCCCGAGCACGCAGTCGCCGCAGGCCTGGCAGGCCTCACGGAGCCAGCCCTCGTCGCGGTGCTCGTATCCCAGGAACACGGTGTTCTGCCCGGGGAAGACCGGCACCTCCGGGTACTGCAGGGAGAGAAGCTGCACGCCCAGCGCGCAGCTCAGCGAGAGCACCGCGTCCCGGCCCTTCACGAGCTCGGGATAGTTCTGGGCGAGCAGGGCGGTGTCGCACTGCTTGCTCACCGTCCCGGCGACGCAGTCGACCTCGCCCCCCTTTCTCCCGAGCGCCATCTCGAGGAGTGTCCGGTAGGTCTGGGCCTCCCGGAGGCCCCTGGGCGGCTGGGTGCAGCCGTCGCAGCCCAGTACCAGTATCCTGCGCCGGCCCTGGAGCATCCTCATCATCTCCTCGAGCGGTTTCTCCTTCGTCACTATCATTTCCCACCACCCCCGGGCGGGGCCGCGCCCAGCTCCCTGATGAACGCCTCCACCTCGGATTCGAACTGGCCCAGGTACTTGGGCGTGACCGCGGAGACCCGCATCCGCCCGTCAATGCCCAGCTGCCGCAGGAGGCCACGGGCGCGGGCGGCGTGGGCCTGGGCCCTCTTGTCGCCCCGGTTCTCCTGCTTGCACATCTCGTCCACGCAGGTGGCCAGGAGCACCCCGTCGACGCCGTTCCTGAAGGCCTCCAGGATGTGCAACACATCGCCCCTCCCGGAGCAGGGCATCGGCAGCACCCGGAGCGCCCCGCCCTCCACCGGCCTGTCGAAGTGGAGGTACTCGGCCCAGCGGCACACCATCGCGAGCACCTTCGGCTTCCCGGGGGCGGCCGCGAGCTCCTTCACTGCCTTCATGAGCTCCTCGTGCTCCGAGCCCTTCATCCGGATGGCCAGGGCCGGGCACTCCGCCACGCAGATGCCGCAGCCCTTGCACAGGTTGGCGTCGACGGCGGCGGTCCCCGTGACGAGCCTGGGGGCATGATAGGGGCAGACCCAGACGCAGTTGCCGCAGGCGATGCACCGGTTGGAGTCCAGCTCCGCCCTGACGACCCCCTTCTTCAGGTCCAGCATCGAGGAATCGTAGCCCAGGTCCTCGAGCATCAGCCGGGCCGCCTCGAGCTTCTGCTGGGCCACCGGGCTGCCCTTCTTCATGCGGCAGTACTCGTCCTCGCAGACCAGGATGTGGACCTTCTGGAGGCCCACCTCCGCGCACCGGATGTAGAACTGGAGGGGGACCCGGCCGATGCACGGGAGGGACAGGAAGGCGAGCTCCTTCTCCTCCCAGAGCCCCTCGACGTCCCTCCTCTCGGGAGCGCTGCCGCGGCAGCTCAGCACCAGCGTCGACGGGTTGCCGGCCACTGCGGCGTCCAGCATCGAGTTGAGGACATCGATGTTGTAGTGGGCAGTGGTGATCTGGCCCGACGGGCAGGCCGAGTAGCAGATGCCGCAGGCCACGCACTTCTTCGGGTCCACCTTCACCTTCTTCGTCTCCGGGTCCTGGCTGATCGCCTCGAACGGGCAGGCGGAGAGGCAGTAGACGCAGTTCCCGCAATTCTCGACATGAATCTCCATGAAGAACTTCGGCTCGGCTTCCATGTTTTCTCCCCCCACCCGGAACCCCGGCGGTGCTTATCTAGTTTTTGCAGCCGGGCCGCCGGCGTGGGGGGCGCGGGCGGGGGCGCGCCGCCAAGGCCGTTCCGGCCGGGTCCTTGCCCCATGCATCAGACCGCGAAAATGTCGTTGCCGGAATAGACATTGAACCGCCTGCCCCTGAGGAAGCCCACCATGCCCAGGTCGTACCTTCGCGCCAGCCTGACGGCCTGGTAGAGCGGGGCGCTTCGCGACACCACGAGGGGGATGCGGCACCGGACGCACTTCATCGCGATGTCCATGCCTATCCGGCCGGTGACGAACAGGACGCGGTCGTCGAGGGGGCGGCCGGCGAGGAGCTCCCGCCCGATGACCTTGTCGACGGCGTTGTGACGGGAGATGTCGGGCGCCCGGCAAATGACATCGGCGTCGCGGTCCAGGAGGAAGGCGTAGTGGTAGCCGCCGGTGCGCTCGAACTCGGTAAACAGCGGGGCGGTCGATTTCTGGATGTCAAGCACGGTTTCTGGCTCGAGGCGGAAGCCCTTCGCCCTTCTCTCGAGCCGCTCCCCGACGCGCCTGTACTCGGGCGTCCTGCGCCCGCAGTCGGCCCATATGACGCCAAAGTTCCGCTTGAGGAACGGGAGGCGGCCTTCGAGCCCCTTGATGCGCACCCGGACACCGGCCATCCCCCCCCGCCGCTCCTGCCGGTAGAACGTGATGTCGGCCGCGGACGCTATCAGCCCCTCGGAGCGCAGGTTGCCGTACACGAACTCGCGCAGCATCCCAGGCGATATTACGGTGTCGAACCCGACCCCCTCGCCCAGGTCGACGTGCAGCACGAGCTCTTCGGCCAGATGGTCCCGCAGAAGGGTCTCCCGGCCGCGTTCATAACGTCGTATCTGAAGACGCTTCATACCACCACGTATCCGATGTAACCAATAGGTATTAATATCTTTGAAAGATTACGTCCCCACAATGGGGAAGGGGCGGCGGCTTGTGCCGCCGTGCTTGGTGGGTAATGGGGGGATAATGTGAGGAAGGTCAGCTTCGCTCCTGAGATATGCGTCACCTGCGGGACCTGCTCGATCGCCTGCGCGGTCGTCCACTCGATGTCGGGGGACCCCACCGGCGCGGCGCTGGAGGTGCCCGTTCCGCGGGCGCGGGTGCACATCGCGGAGAAGGGGGGCAAGCTCAAGCTCGTCCGCTGCCGCAACTGCCGGAAGGCCAAGTGCATTGCGGCCTGCCCCGAGAAGGCCATAAAGAAGAACGCCCAGGACTACGTGCTCATCGACGAGAGGCTATGCAACGGGTGCTGGAAGTGCATCGAGGCCTGCCCGTTCCAGGCGATCGTCAAGTCGGATGACGAGAAGGTGGCACAGAAGTGCGACTCCTGCCTGGACCGGCCGGTGCCGGCCTGCGTGGAGTCGTGCAACGTGAAGGCGCTCAAGGTCGAGGAAGTGGAGATGGAAGAGGAGGGATGAGGAGATGGGTGTGAATTCCAAATGTTCGGTTGACCCGGCGATAAACAAGATGGCGACCGTGGCGGCGGCCTGCGGCTGCGACACCACGTTCGACAGGACGGAAGCGATGAAGCCCCAGTGCGGCTACGGCGAGCTGGGCCTGTGCTGCCGCATCTGCATGCAGGGGCCCTGCCGCATCAACCCGTACGGCGCCGAGCCCAGCGTGGGCATATGCGGCGCCAGGGACTACACGATGGTCGCCCGCAACATCATCCGCATGGCCGCGGCCGGCGCGGCCGCGCACTCCGACCACGGGCGGCACATCGTCCACACCCTGCACTCGGTGGCGGAGGCGAAGGCCCCCGCCTACCAGATAAAGGACAAAAGGAAGCTCCGCAAGGTGGCCGCCAGGCTGGGACTGCAGGTGGAGGGAAAGAAGGATGACGAGCTGGCGCTCAGGGTGGCCGAGATCGCCCTCAACGACTATTCCAGCCAGGGGGAGGAGGTCACCGCCTTCGTCAAGGCCTATGTGCCGGAGAAGCGGCTCAAGCTCTGGGACTCGCACGACGTCCTCCCGACCAACATCGACCGGGGCATATGCGAGGTCATGCACCGCAGCACGATGGGCTGCGACGCCGACCCTGTCCCGCTGATATTCGGCGGCATCAAGGCGGCGCTGGGCGACCTCACCGGCGAGTTCATCAGCACCAACATCTCGGACATACTCTTCGGCACGCCCAGGATAATCAAGGCCGAGGCGAACATGAACGTCTTCGACGTCGACGCCGTCAACATCGTCGTCCACGGCCACAACCCGATAATGAGCGAGGTGATGGTGGACGTGGCGGGCGAGCTCGAGGGCGAGGCCAAGGCCGCCGGGGCGAGGCACGGCGTGGCCATATCTGGCATCTGCTGCACGGCCAACGAGCTCCTGATGAGGCACGGCATCCCCATCGCCACGAACTTTTTGGGCCAGGACCTGGCCATCGTGACCGGAGTGGTGGACGCCATGGTCGTGGACTACCAGTGCATCATGCCCGCGCTGGCACCCACCGCCCAGTGCTTCCACACCAAGCTCATCTCCACGATGCCGATAACCCGCGTCCCGGGCGACATACACATCGAGTTCAACGAGAGGACGGCCAAGGAGGGCGCCCGCCAGATAGTCCGGCTGGCCATCGAGGCCTTCAAGCACCGCGACCCGACCAAGATCCAGATACCGGAGATGAAAGCATCCGTCGTTGCGGGCTTCAGCTGCGAGGCGCTCGAGGACCTGCTGGCCAAGCTCAGCCCCGCCGACCCGTGGGGCTGGCTCGTCGAGCGCATCCGGGACGGCCGCATCCAGGGCGTGGCCCTCATCGCCGGATGCAACAACCAAAAGAACCTGCACGACGAGTGCCACAACACCGTGGCCATGGAGCTTGCCAAGAACAACGTCCTCGTGCTCGCCACCGGCTGCGCCGCCCAGGCGTACGCCAAGCACGGCCTGCTGTCGCAGGAGTTCGCCGAGAAGTACGCCGGCGACACCCTCAAGAAGGTCCTCGGGGAGATGGGGCAGGCCGCCGGGCTCAAGTCGCTGCCGCTCGTGCTGCACATGGGCTCCTGCGTGGACAATTCCCGGGCCCAGGAGCTGGTCGCCACGCTTGCCTCGAAGTTCAACGTGGACATCAGCCAGCTCCCCATCGTGGCGAGCGCCCCCGAGGCGATGAGCGAGAAGGCCGTCGCCATCGGCACCTGGGCCATCACGATGGGCTGGCCCACCCACGTCGGCGTGTACCCGTACATCAAGGGCTCGAAGCTCGTGAACGAGGTAGCCGAGAAGACCGCCCGCGACGTGTACGGCGGGTTCTTCATCTTCGAGCCCGACGCCGCCGTCGCCTCGAGGAAGCTCGTCAACATCGTCAAGCACCGCCGCTGGAGGATGGGCATCGGCCCGGAGCCCGTCGGCATCGACGGCTACGGCCAGGTCGCCGGCACCGAGAAGAGGACCACCCAGCGCCAACTCTACAAGATGGCCATCGATGGCGCCATAATCGCCACGGGCTACGCCGAGATACTGCTCAACCGGGCCATCCACAAGCACGGCGCTGGTCACGAGGTCTCCTACCCTGGCACCGCCTACGGCCTGCCCTGCATCGACGCCTGGACCGGGGTCGAGGTCAAGAAGCTTGCGGACCTGCCGCCCCTCCTGGGCGCCGTCCGCGGACGCATCAAGGAGGAGTACACCTACGAGAACGCCTTCGCCGCCGGCGAGGCCGTCCTCTACTCGGCGGAGATAGTCGAGGCGCTCAAGTACCTCGACGGGACGGACCCCTACGAGGACAAACGCCCGTACACCGGATTCGTGGGCGACCCCATCCTGCGCAAGCTGGGCATCGCATTCGTGGACGACACGATACCGGCCGCGGCAGTCTTCGTCGGCAAGGCCAAGGACCCCAAGGCGCTGGTCAGGCTCGTCCGCGAGTGCCAGGAGAAGGGCATGCTGATAATCGCCACCTTCGACATCATCCAGCAGCTCCAGGACAACGGCTACCGGTTCGACGAGGGCAACCACTACGGCCTGGACGTCATGCTCTACCCCGTCGGCGAGTTCACGCAGGCCATCCACGGCGCCTCGTTCGCCACCCGGGCGGCCCTGGCCTTCGCCGGAATAAAGCGCGGCGACCGCAAGGCGCTCTACGAGTACCTGCACAAGCGCCCCCGCGTCTTCGTGGTCCAGCTCGGGCCCCTCGACGACATCAAGGTGGCCGCGGAGTTCGGCGTGCTCTTCATGGGCAGCCCGACCATCACGGACCAGGACATCGAGGAGATCCCCGACAGGTACGTGATGGAGAAGGACTACACGAAGATACTGCAGCGCGCGACCGAGCTTAGGGACATCAAGTACAAGCTGACCAAGGTGCCCATACCGGTGCTCTACGGGCCCTCGTTCGAGGGCGAGTCCATCCGCAAGCAGGACATGTACCTCGAGGCCGGGGGGACGCGCACGCCGGCCCTCGAGTACGTCCGCATGGCCCCGGCCGAGGAGGTCGAGGACGGGAAGACAACCTTCATCGGCAAGGACGTGGACGAGCTCCCCGAGGGCAAGGCGATACCTCTGGGCATATTCGTGGACGTCTACGGCCGCAAGATGCAGAAGGACTTCGAGAGCGTGCTCGAACGGCGGATACACCAGTTCACGAACTTCATAGAGGGCGGGTGGCACACCGGCCAGCGCAACCTCATCTGGATCCGGCTGAGCAAGAACTCGGTCAAGCAGGGCCTCAAGCTCAAGCACCTGGGCACGGTCCTGCACGCCAAGTTCCACGCCGACTTCAGCGGCATCGTCGACCGCGTGCAGGTGACCGTGGTCACCGACGAATCGGAGCTCAAGAAGCGGGCCCCGGCTGCCATGAAGGCCTACGACGAGCGCGACGCCCGCATACGCGGCCTGACCGACGAGGCGGTGGACACCTTCTACTCCTGCACGCTGTGCCAGTCTTTTGCGCCCAACCACCTGTGCGTCATCTCGCCCGAGAGGCTGGGGCTCTGCGGCGCCATCAACTGGCTGGACGCCAAGGCCTCGTTCGAGATAGCGCCCTCCGGGCCCAACCGGCCCTGGAAGAAGGGCGCCACCGTCGACGAGGTCAAGGGCCAGTGGGAGGGCGTCAACGCCGGCGTGAAGGAGCTCTCGCGGGGCAAGATAGAGCGCTTCAACTCCTACAGCATCATGGAGGACCCGATGACCTCGTGCGGCTGTTTCGAGTGCATCCTGGCGATGGTGCCCGAGGCCAACGGGATACTCATCATAAACCGCGAGTACCCGGGCGAGACGCCCATCGGGATGAAGTTCTCCACGCTCGCCGGCCAGGTGGGCGGGGGCAACCAGGTGCCCGGGTTCCTGGGCGTCGGAAGGCAGTACATCACCAGCAAGAAGTTCATCTCGGCGGACGGCGGGTTCCAGCGGGTGGTGTGGATGCCCAAGATGCTCAAGGACGCCCTGCGCGACCGGCTGGTCGAGCGCGGCAAGGAGGTGGGCGATCCCGACTTCGTCCAAAAGATCGCCGACGAGACGGTCGCCACCACCACAGACCAGCTCATGGAGTTCCTGCAGAAGGTGAACCACCCGGCGCTGGGAATGAACCCGATGATGTAGGCGATACAAGGGGGAAGCAGGGATGCCGATCCAGTTTCCGGCGGAGAAGTACACTGGAAGGATTGCCGAAATAACCCTGGGCGCGACCAAGGAGGAGGGCGGCACCCGCGCGCGCAAGGTGACCGTGGGGGGCCAGGCGGCCCTGAACTTCCACGGCGCGGACGGGGCCTACCCGAACCCTCCCGCGGTGGCCATGGAGATCTACGACGTCGCTCCGGAGCTCCCCGAGGAGGTCGTCCGGGCCCTCGGGCCCGTCCTGGACAGGCCGGCCGCCTGGGCCAGAAAGTGCGTCGAGGACTGGCACGCCGACCTCGTCTGCCTGAAGCTCAAGGGCACCAACCCCGAGGCGGAGAACCGGAGCCCCGAGGACGCGGCCAGGACGGTGGAGGAGGTTCTCAAGGCGGTCGGGGTGCCGCTCGTCGTCTACGGCTCGGGGGCCGAGGAGAAGGACACCCGGGTGATGCAGGTCGTGGGCGAACTCCTCAAGAAGGAGAACTGCGCCATAGGCCAGGCCGAGAACGAGAAATACAAGTCGATCTCGGTGGCGTCCATGGGCTTCGGCCAGAGCCTGGTGGCGTTCTCCAACCTGGACATCAACCTGGCCAAGCAGCTCAACATCCTGCTCACCGACTTCGGCGTGAAGCGGGAGCGCATCCTCATGGACCCGCTGCTCGGCGGCCTGGGCTACGGCCTCGACTACTCCTACTCGGTCATCGAGCGCATCCGGCTTGCGGCGCTCGCCGGGGACACGATGCTCCAGAACCCGATACTCGTGGACACATCGATCGCCTGGAACGCCCGCGAGGCCACGATAGGCGAGCTCGCCGCGGGCGGCGACGCCGCCCGGCGCGGCCCGGCCTGGGAGGCCACCACCGGCATTGCATCGATGGTCGCCGGCGCCGACCTCCTCGTCATGCGCCACCCGGAGGCGGTCAAGATGGTGAAGGGCGCGATAGCCGAGCTCAAGGGAGGTGCCTGAGATGGGACTGACGGCCCTCGAGATATACAAGCACCTGCCCAAGAAGAACTGCACCGAGTGCGGGGTGCCCACCTGCCTGGCGTTCGCCATGCAGCTCGCCTCGCTGAAGGTCAAGCTCGAGGCGTGCCCGTACGTGACGGAGCAGGCCAAGGCGGCGCTGGCCGCCTCCTCGGCCCCGCCCATCCGGCTGGTGAAGATCGGCACGGGGCCCAACGAGGTGGGCATCGGGGACGAGGTGGTGCTCTTCCGCCACGACAAGACCTTCTTCCACCCGACGGCGCTCGCCGGGATGGTGCTGGACACCTCTCCCGAGGCGGACATCGCCGCCGGGGCCGCAGGGCTCAACTCGCTCCGGACGGAGCGCGTGGGGCTCATGATGAAGCTGGACATGATAGCCGTGAGGGCGGCGGCCGGCGACCCGGCGCGGTTCGCCCACGCCGTGTCAGTGGTCAGGTCGAAGTCGGACCTGCCGCTCGTGCTCGTTTCCGACAGCGCCGCCGCCATGGAGGCGGGACTGAAGGTGGCCGGCAAGGACCGGCCGCTGATACACGCGGCGACCGCGGCCAACTGGGAGGCGATGACGAAGCTCGCCAAGGACAACAAGTGCCCGCTGGCGATAACGGCCCCCGGCCTGGACGCCCTCTCGGACCTGGCGGCCAAGGTGAAGGGCGCCGGCGTCGAGGACATCGTGCTCGACATCGGCGAGATGCCCATGGGCAAGGCGCTCGAGACGCTCACGGCCCTGCGGCGGCTCACCATCAAGAAGAGCAACCGCGCGGTGGGCTACCCGGTGCTCATGCTGGTCAAGGACGACGAGCTCGCGCCCATGCGGGCCGCGCTGGGCGTGATGAAGTACGCCTCCGCGGTCATCCTGGAGAGGGTGGACCCGGCGACGCTGTACCCCCTCATGACGCTGCGCCAGAACATCTACACCGACCCGCAGAAGCCGATACAAGTCAAGGCCGGCATCTACGAGATCGGCAAGCCGACCGACGGCTCGCCGCTGATGTTCACGACCAACTTCTCGCTGACCTTCTTCACCGTGCAGGGCGACATCGAGAAGAGCAAGAGCCCGGCGTACCTCATGGTGCTGGACACCGAGGGGCTCTCGGTGATGACGGCGTTCGCCGCCGGCAAGCTCACGCCCGAGATGGTGGAGAAGATGCTCAACGAGAGCGGGATCAAGGCCAGGCTCGGGCACAGGAAGCTCATCATCCCCGGCATCGTGGCGCGCATGAGCGGGAAGCTTTGCGAGCTCACGAGCTGGGAAGTGGTCGTGGGCCCGCGGGACTCGTCGGGGATACCGTCGTTCATGAAGACCTGGAAGTGAGGGGAAGGGAGGAAGGAACATGATAGTGATAAGCGAGAGGGTGAACGGCCTGTTCAAGTCCGTGGGCAAGGCCATAGACGACCGCGACAAGAAATTCCTCCAGGACCTTGCGCTGGACCAGGTCAAGGCCGGGGCCAACATGCTGGACGTGAACACCGGGCCCGGAGTGGACAGGCCCGAGCAGATAATGAAGTGGATGGTGCAGACCATACAGGAGGTCACTGACGTCCAGCTCTCGATAGACGCGCCGGTGCCGTCCGTGATAGAGGCCGGGCTCGAGGTCTGCAAGGGGCGGGCGCTCATCAACTCGACCACGGCCGAGCAGAAGAAGATGGCATCCCTCTTCCCGCTCGCCAAGATGTACAACGCCGAGATAATCTGCCTCACCCTGGACGAGAAGGGCATCCCCAACGACGCCAACAGCCGGTGCGAGCTGGCCCTGACCATGATAACCAACGCGATGGAGTACGAGATAACGCCCGACCGCATCTTCCTGGACCCGCTGGCGCTTCCGGTCGGGGCGGCACAGGACCAGGGCATGAAGGTGCTCGAATCGCTCAAGCAGTTCAAGACGCTCTGCGACCCGGCGCCGAAGACCACCGTAGGCCTGAGCAACGTGTCCAACGGGACCAAGGAGAGGCCGCTCATCAACCGGACCTTCCTGACCATGCTCATGGCCTACGGTCTGGACTCGGCCATACTGAACCCGTCCGACACGGACCTCATGAACGCCCTGCGCACCTCGGAGATACTGCTCAACCAGAAGCTCTACTGCGACAGCTATCTGCGCGCTTGCTGAACGTCGTGCAGTCGGTCAAGGGGACGTGCTGTCGCAATTGGTTAAGGGGACGGGTTGTTGCTATCGGTTGGGGGGATGGGGACGAGGAGGGGGGCGGGGATCAGGTGTAGGAGGAGACCATCCGCTCGACGGCCTTCCTGAACGGAGACGACGGCGGGAGGTCGGCCACGGAAAGGCCCTTCTCCGATATCTGGCATAGGGCCTCGTCCTCGGGTATCGGCTCCAGGGAGGCGAAGCCGCCCCCGGATGCAAGCTCCCCCAGGCTCCCGGGCAGCCCGCCGGAGCGGTTGACCACCAGGACGAACTTGCCCACGCCCAGCTTCATCTCCTCGGCCAGCTTCTTTATCCGGACCGCTGTCATGATCCCGGTGCGCGTCGGGTCCGAGAGGATGAACATGACATCCACGTTGCGCGTCGTTCTGCGCGAGAGGTGCTCCATACCGGCCTCGTTGTCGATGACGACGAAGGCGTACTTCCGGGCGATGTTGTCCAGTATCGTGCGCAGCAGGTTGTTCACGTAGCAGTAGCAGCCGGGGCCCTCCTGGCGGCCCATCACCAGGAGGTCGAACCCGTCGCCCTCGGTGATGGCCTGCTGGATTCTGAGCGTGATGAACTCCGGCTTCGATATGCCGGCCGGGAGGCTGTCCATGGTCTTTGACAGGTCCTCGCGTATCGCGCCGACGCTGGTGTCCGCCTTCACCCCGAGCTTCTCGTCCAGGTTCGTGTTCGGGTCGGCGTCCACCGCGAGGAGGAGCTTCTTTTTGGAGGAGAGCAGATGCACGAGGAGCGCCGCAAGCGTGCTCTTGCCCACTCCGCCCTTGCCGGCCACGGCCAGCGTCGTCGTCATCGGTCCTGCCCAAAAGACTTAAGATATAAGAACCATTCGGTTGAACAACCCTCGTGTCCATCGGTGGAAAGGGGCGCGATGGTATAGGGCGGATGGGGGAATATTTCTGGAGGAGGCGCAGGCCATCGACCGGGGCGTGGAAGAGGTCCTCGGACGCTTCAAGGGGAGCAGGGGAGAGCTCATCGGGATTCTCCAGGCGGTGCAGGAGAGGCTGGGCTATCTCCCGGAGCGGGCCATGCTGCGCATCGCCCGGTTCACGAAGGTCCCCGAGAGCCAGGTGTTCGGCGTCTCGTCGTTCTACGCCCAGTTCCGGTTCAAGCCGGTGGGCCGCCGGCGGGTCATGGTGTGCCAGGGGACCGCCTGCCACGTCCGCGGCGGGGCCAAGATACTCGACGAGATAGAGAAGAGGCTGAAGATAAGGCCCGGGGGCACGACGCCCGACCTCGAGTACTCGCTGGACACGGTCGCCTGCATCGGGGCCTGCGCCCTCGCCCCCACCATAATGATCAACAAGGACACATTCGGCCGGCTCACGCAGAAGAAGGTGGGCGATATCTTCGGCGGTACCCCTGAGAAGGGGGGCGAATGAGATGACCGGCCCGGGGAAGCTTGCGCTCCACGTCTGCCAGGGGACGGGCTGCGTCTCGTCGAAGTCGCCCGAGATACAGGCGGCGCTGGAGCGCGAGATTGCGGCCCGGGGCATTTCAGGCCGCGCCGGCGTCAAGCTCACGGGCTGCCACGGGTTCTGCCAGCGCGGGCCCATCGTCATAGTCGAGCCCGAGGGCATTTTCTACTCCGAGGTCAAGCCCGAGGACGCGCCCGAGATAGTCCGCTCCCACATCGTCGAGGGGAAGCCGGTGGAGAGGCTCTTCTACAAGGACCCGGCGAGCGGCAACGCCGTGCCCTTCTACCGGGACATCACCTTCTACGCGAAGCAGCAGCGCGTCGTTCTGCGCAACTGCGGCCACATCAACCCCGAAATCATCGACGACTACATCGCCGCCGGCGGATACCGGGCCGAACGCAAGGCGCTGCTCGAGATGGAACCGGAGCAGGTCATCGCCGAGGTCAAGAGGTCCGGCCTGCGCGGCCGGGGGGGCGCCGGCTTCCCGACCGGACAGAAGTGGGAGTTCTGCCGCCAGGCGCCCGGGAGGCAGAAGTACCTCATCTGCAACGCCGACGAGGGCGACCCGGGGGCGTTCATGGACCGCTCCGTGCTCGAGGCCGACCCGCACTCCGTCATCGAGGGCATGGTCATCGCCTCGTACGCCATCGGCGCCACCGAGGGCTACGTCTACGTGAGGGCCGAGTACCCGCTGGCGGTCCAGAGGGTGGGCATCGCCCTCCGGCAGGCCACCGAGCGCGGATTTGTGGGAAAGAACATACTGGGCTCCGGCCACGGCCTGGAGCTTCATGTCAAGGAGGGCGCCGGCGCCTTCGTCTGCGGCGAGGAGACCGCGCTCATGATGTCCATCGAGGGGCGCCGGGGGATGCCCCGCCCGAGGCCGCCCTTCCCGGCCCAGTCGGGCCTCTGGGGCAAGCCCACCATAATCAACAACGTGAAGTCGCTCGCCACCGTCCCGGTCATAATCGACCGGGGAGCGGACTGGTTCGCCTCGACAGGCACCGAGAAGAGCAAGGGCACGGTCGTGTTCGCGCTGACCGGCCTCATGGCCAACTGCGGGCTGGTGGAGGTCCCGCTGGGCATGACGCTGCGCGAGACCATATTCACCATAGGCGGGGGCCTCCTGGGGGGCCGGAAGTTCAAGGCCGTCCAGACCGGCGGGCCGTCGGGCGGATGCATCCCGGCAAGCCTCCTGGACCTCCCCGTGGACTACGACTCGCTCAACGCCGCCGGCACCATCATGGGCTCGGGCGGGATGGTCGTCATGGACGACCGGACCTGCATGGTCGACATCGCGCGGTACTTCATCAACTTCACGGCGCAGGAGTCTTGCGGGAAATGCGTGCCCTGCAGGCAGGGGACCCGACAGATGCTGGACATCCTGGTGGACCTCACGCAGGGCCGCGGCCGGCCGGGCGACATCGAGCTCCTCCAGGAGATCGGCGAGAGCGTCAAGGCGGGCTCGCTGTGCGGCCTGGGCCAGACGGCGCCCAACCCGGTGCTGTCCACGATACGCTATTTCCGCGACGAGTACGAAGCGCACATAAACGAGAAGCGCTGCCCGGCGCTGGCCTGCAGGCCGCTCCTGAGCTACCGGATAGACCCGGAGAAGTGCGCCGCCTGCGGCCTGTGCAAGCGGGCCTGCCCGTCCGAGGCCATCGCGGGCCAGAAGAAGAAGCCCCACGTCATCGACCCTGCAAAATGCATCAAGTGCGGCTCGTGCTTCGACGCCTGTCCAAAGAAGTTCGGGGCGGTGGTCGTTTCATCCGGCGAGACCGGCGCGCAGGGGGTGGCCTGATGGAGACCGTGACATTGACCATCGATGGGATGGAGGTCAGAACCCAAAAGGGGGCCTCCATACTCGAGGCGGCGCTCGCCCGCGGCATCTACATCCCGCACCTCTGCCACCACCCGGACCTCGGGCCGTTCGGCGCGTGCCGCCTCTGCCTCGTCGACGTCAACGGGCGGATGCTCCTGGCCTGCTACACGCCCGTCGCCGAGGGGATGAAGGTCTCGACCGAGACGGGGGCGCTGGCCTCCATCCGGAAGATGACGATGATGCTCCTTCTCAACGACCACCCCTCGGACTGCACCGTCTGCTCCAAGGACTCGAAATGCGACCTCCAGAAGGTCTCGGCCCACCTGGGAATAACGAAGGCGGACCTTGCGATACTGAGGCCGGCCCGGCGGGAGAATCCCGTCGACACCTCCAACCCGTTCTTCGACCGCGACCTCGCCAAGTGCATCCTGTGCGGGATATGCGTCCGTACCTGCGACGAGATACAGGGGGCCGGCGCGATAGACTTCGGTTTCCGCGGGTCAAAGACCACCATCGCGACGCTCTGGGACCGGCCTCTTGCGGAGTCGAACTGCGAATCCTGCGGAGAATGCCTCGTTCGCTGTCCCGTCGGGGCGCTGGTGCCCAAGGGCGCGAAGGAGCCGTCGAGGGAAGTGCGGACCACATGCCCGTACTGCGGCGTCGGGTGCCAGTTCTTCCTGGGCATGCGCGGCAACGAGGTGGTTTCCTCGCGCGGCTACCGCGGGAGCCCGGTCAACCACGGGGAGCTCTGCGCCAAGGGCCGTTTCGGCCACTCGTTCGTCAACCACAAATCCAGGATCACAAAGCCCTTGATAAGGAAGGACGGGAAGCTGGTTAAGACCTCCTGGGAGGAGGCGCTGACGCACGTCGCGACCAGGCTCGCCGGTTACAAGGGCGACGCCTTCGCCGCCTTGTGCTCCGCCAAGTGCACCAACGAGGACAACTACGTCATCCAGAAGCTCGCCCGCGCCGTGATGGGCACGAACAACATCGACCACTGCGCCCGGCTCTGCCACGCCCCGAGCGTCGCGGGGCTCGCCCAGAGCTTCGGCTCGGGCGCGATGACGAACTCCATCGAGGACCTTCTCGAAACGAAGTGCTTCCTGGCCATCGGGACCAACACCACCTCGGCGCACCCGGTGATAGGGCTCCGCATCCGCAAGGCCGTGCGCAACGGGGCGAAGCTCATCGTCGCCAACCCGCGGGAGATAGAGCTTTGCAGGATATCCGACATGTTCCTGCGCCAGCGCCCCGGGACCGACGTCGCATTGCTCTCGGGGCTCGCGCGCATCATCCTGGACGAGGGATTGGAGGACAGGGAGTTCATCGCCCAGAGGACCGAGAACTTCGACGAGTTCAGAAAATCGCTGGAGGCTTTCGACACCGCCACCGTGGAGCGAATTACCGGCGTGCCCGCCGAAGAACTGAGACACGCCGCCCGGATGTACGCCACCGTCAAGCCCGCCGCCCTGCTCTACTCGATGGGCATCACCCAGCACTCCCACGGAACGGACAACGTGCTCGCCTGCGGGAATCTCGCGATGCTCACCGGGAACCTCGGGAAGCCGGGCGCCGGCGTGAACCCGCTCCGGGGCCAGAACAACGTGCAGGGCTCCTGCGACATGGGCGGGCTGCCCAACGTCTTCCCCGGCTACCAGCGCGTGGACAGCGCCGAGGCCCGATTGAAGTTCGAGAAGGCCTGGGGCGTCGCCTTGCCCTCGAAGCCGGGCCTGACACTGACGGAGATATTCGACGGGGCCATCAACAAGGCCATAAAGGCGGTCTACCTTGTCGGCGAGAACCCGGTCTTAAGCGACCCGGACGCCCACCACGTGGAGAAGGGCATAAAGAGCCTCGAGTTCCTCGTGGTGCAGGACCTTTTCCTGACTGAGACGGCCGAAATGGCCGACGTCGTGCTCCCGGCGACCTCGTTTGCCGAGAAGGACGGGACGTTCACGAACACCGAGCGCCGCGTCCAGAGGGTCCGGCGGGCCATCGAGCCCCTCGGTCGGCCGGACTGGCTCGTCACATGCCAGATCGCAAAGGCCATGGGCGCGAAGGGGTTCGATTTCCAAGACCCCGCCGGCATAATGGCCGAGGTGGCCTCGCTCGCGCCGCAGTACGGCGGCGTGACCTACGACCGGCTGGAAGGCCCGGCGGGCCTCCAGTGGCCCTGCCCGTCGAAGGACCACCCGGGGACGCCGATATTGCACACGGCGAAGTTCAACACGCCTTCCGGCAAGGGGAAGTTCGTCCCGCTCGGATACATCCCGCCGAAGGAGCTTCCGGACGATGAATATCCGTTCCTCCTGACGACCGGGAGGAGCCTCTACCACTTCCACACGGGGACGATGACGCGCAAGTCGGACGGCCTCAACGTCCTGCACCCGAGGGAATTTTTGGAAATCGGCCCCGAGGACGCCGGAAGGCTCGGCATCTCCGACGGCGAGCGCATTGTCGTGAGCTCCCGGCGCGGGAAGGTGGAGGCCACGGCGAAGGTGACCGCGGCCTCGCCGCCGGGCGTGGTGTTCATGACGTTCCACTTCGCCGAGTCGCGGACGAACCTGCTCACGAGCCCGCACCTGGACCCGGTGGCCAAGATACCCGAGGCGAAGGTGTGCGCCGTCAAAGTCGAGAAAGCCTGACGGACGAGCGGGCAGCGGACGGAGGATGGAAGAACGGGGGCAGCAAGGCAGCAAGGCAGCAAGGCAGCAAGGGTACGATACCGCGTCCCTTTCTGCCTTGCTGCCTTGCTGCCTTGCTGCCTTCCGCTTTCTGCGCGCCCGTTCAGACAGCTTTTCGAAGCCTCGACGCCACCAGGCTCGCCGCCACCGCTACGTCTTCGGTGTGCATCTGCTGGCGGATGGTCGAATCGTAGAGGATGTTCGCGGACGAGGGGACCTCGTCGTCTCCGGCCCAGACAACGACAAACACCGGTATGCGCGGGAAGAATGGAATCTCCAGCGAGGCGTGGCCCAGCCGGAAGGGCTTCGCGTGGACGGATTCGCCCGCCTTGAGAAGCAGGGGCGGGTCGGCGCCGAATCTCTCGCGCAACGGGCGGATGGCCCTTCCCTCGTATGCGGCGTAATAGAGTTCCCCCCCTTCCAGTTCACGAAACGAGATGAGCTCGCCGGCAAGGGGCAGCGGGGAGGTCGCCGCAAGATAATGCAAGGCGAGGATGGGGAGCGGAGGGGCCGCCTCCTTGCCGTCCGGGCCGAGAACCTTCCGCCCTTCGAGGTCGACAAGGTGCCCCTTTCCCAGCACCTCAAGCGTGTACTGCCGGGCGCTCCCGTCATGGGAAGCCAGCGAGCCCTCGCACACCCCGACCGGGTCCTTCTCGAGCAGCCTCTTCCAGGCGAGCTCCAGCGCCATGCCGTCGCTGGACCCGGTCCTCTCCGAAAAAAGCGTCGGTTCCATGTCCATCCTGCAGGAGAATAGTGCCAACCTATTTATACCATTTTCACGGAAAACGGGCCTGCATGTTCGGCGTCGGCTGCCCCGGCTCGTCAGCCCTGAAGACCCCCGAGCTCAAGATAAGGAGATGCCCCGAGTGCGGCTCGGAGGTGGAGGTCTTCTCCACGGACATAAAGGTCAGGTGCCTCAAGTGCGGCTTCACCGTGTACAACGACCTGCAGTCCTGCATCGACTGGTGCAACTACGCCGAGAAATGCGTCGGGCCCGAGCTGGTGAAGAGGCTCAGAAGCGGGAAGGCCGGGCAGGCCGGCGGGAGCGGGGGGCCTGGGGTCCCACCCGCCGGGCCGAGGGGCGGCGGACAAAAGGAGGCAGGGAAGGGTGGAGCGGCGGAGGGGGACGACGGGAAGGGCGCCGGGGCAGGCAGGCGGACCAAAAAGTCCGCAAGGTGAGGGCCGGGGGGGAGGTTCGCCGAACGGTTTTCGACGTCCCGGGTCGCCTGGGGGCCGCCCTCGAGGACGCCGACCAAGAAATGCTTAAATATACCAACTTTATTCGGTAGTATACCTGTCGGGGGGTTCTTCCGGCGGGCCAGAAGAGGAGTGGTGTGGGGGATGAAGAAGGACATCGAGATAGCCCAGGAAGCGAAGGTCAAGCCGATAACCGAGATCGCCAAGGCCGCGGGTATACCGGACGAGTACCTGGAGCCCTACGGCAAGCACATCGCCAAGATCAACCTGGCGTACTGGGAGAGGCTCAAGGACAGGCCCAACGGGAAGCTGATCTGGACCACCGCCATAACCGCCACGGCCGCCGGCGAGGGAAAGACCGTGACCTCGGTGGGCCTCATCCAGGCCTTCGGCAAGATAGGCAAGAAGGTCATGGGCGCCCTCCGCGAGCCCTCGCTCGGGCCCGTCTTCGGCATCAAGGGCGGCGCCACGGGAGGCGGCTACTCCCAGCTCTACCCGATGTGGGACATCGACCTCCACTTCACGGGTGACATCCACGCGGTGGGGGCGGCGCACAACCTGCTGAGCGCGATGGTGGAGAACCACATCACCAAGAAGAACGAGCTCCAGATAGACCCCACGCGCATCGTGTGGCGCAAGGTCATGGACATGAACGCCCGGGAGCTTCGCAAGATAATCGTCGGCCTGGGCGGCCGTGCCAGCGGCGGGGTGCCCCACGAGAGCGGCTTCGACATCACCGTCGCCTCGGAGATATCGGCCATACTGGCGCTCTCGGAGAACCTCAAGGACCTCAAGCAGAGGCTCTCCAGGATGGTGGTCGGCTACACCTACGACGGAAAGCCGGTCACCGCGGGCCAGCTCGGGTGCGTGGGCGCCATGTCGCTCCTGCTCAAGGACGCCATCAAGCCCAACCTGGTCCAGACCTTCGAGGGCCAGCCGACCCTCATCCACGGCTTCCCGTTCGCCAACATCGCCCACGGGAACAACAGCATAATCGCCACCCGCATGGCATTGAAGATGGCCGACTACGTCGTCACCGAGGCCGGGTTCGCCGCGGATTTGGGCATGGAGAAGGCGTTCGACATCGTCTGCCGGCAGTCCGGGCTCAAGCCCGACTGCGTGGTGCTGGTCGCCACCATCCGCGCCCTCAAGATGCACGGCGGGCTCTCGAAGGACCTCATCGAGAAGCCCAACAGGGAGGCGCTCGAGAAGGGCTTCGTGAACCTGGACAAGCACATCGAGAACATGCTCAAGTTCGGGGTGCCGGTGGTCGTGGCCATCAACCGCTTCCCGTCCGACACGGACGAGGAGATGAAGCAGGTCAAGGCCCACTGCGACAAGGTGGGCGCCATGGCCGCCTTCTCGTCGGTGTTCATGGACGGCGGCAAGGGCGGCGTGGAACTGGCCGAGGCGGTCATAGAGACCATCAAGAAGAAGCCCCAAAAGTTCAAGGTGCTATACGACGAGAAGCTGCCCATCAAGGAGAAGATAAGGACCATCGCCACCGAGATCTACGGGGCCAAGGACGTCGCGTACGTGGGCACCGCCGAGGCCGATATCAAGGCCATCGAGGCCGCCGGGAACGACAAGCTGCCCATCTGCATGGCCAAGACCCAGCTGTCGATAACCGACGTGCCGGACCTCAAGGGCGCCCCCAAGGGCTGGACGCTCACCGTGCGCGAGGTGCGGCTTTCGGCCGGGGCCGGGTTCATCGTCCCGCTCACCGGCGAGATGATGACCATCCCGGGGCTCCCGACCAGCCCGGCGGCGCTGAAGATCGACATCGACGACAAGGGCTACATCACGGGGCTCAACTGAGGCCGCGCCCGCGCGAACCTTGCGCCCCCCGCCCCTTGCGGGTCTTCCTGGTCAGGAGAAACACCGTGACGCCGGCCGCCACCGTCACCAGGACGATTCTGATGTAGAGGTTGGTATGGAACAGCCACGCTGTGGCGATGATGGTGAGCCAGAGCAGGGCGATGGACAGCGCCTTGTCGCGAAGAGGGATTCCCAGGCCATCGCGGTAGTTGCGGATGTATCCGCCCAGGTAGCGGCTGCCCAGCAGCCAGTCGTGGAACCTCCGCGAGCTGCGGGCGTAGCAGGCCGCCGCAAGCAGAAGGAACGGCGTGGTGGGCAGGATGGGGAGCACGATCCCGACGACGCCGAGGGCCAGGAACACCGTGCCAGCGCCCACGAGCGCTGCCCGGAGCATCCGGCCGGGGAGGGGTCCCTCCTTCGCCGGTCCCTCCCCTGCCGCGTTTTGGGCCCTCTCTTCCATCCCCAGCTCCCGGGGCGGTGCTCTGCCCCGCAACGCTCCGATGCGGACGGTGGGATTAAAAGATTCCCCCCCGCAGGGGTGCGCTGGTTTATAATACCGGAGCCGGATTCCCGAAGGCCCCCTGCGGAGCAGAGCCGGCGGGGCATGGGCAGACCGGTGATACCATGTGCGAATCCACCGCCTACCTGGTCAAGGGCAAGAGGAAGGAGGAGTTCATGAAGGACGTCGCCCGCATCGAGGTCCGGAAGGGCTCCTTCCTGTTGCGCGACATCCTGGGCGATACAAAGGAGCTGAAGAAGGCCGTCCTGAAGGAGATCAACCTGATGGGCCACGAGATTGTTTTCGAGGCGGTCGGATAGATTGAAGATAGCGATATCCGGAAAGGGCGGCGTGGGAAAGACCACCGTCGCCGCGGTCCTGGCCCGCCTCTTCGGAAGGGAGGGCCGCGACGTCCTGCTCGTCGACGCCGACCCGGCGCCCAACACGGCCTCGGCGCTGGGGCTGCCGCGGGAGCGGGCGGAGAAGATAACCCCGCTGTGCGAGATGGCCGACCTCATCGAGGAGAGGACCGGCGTCCGGCCGGGAACGAGCTACGGCCAGATGTTCCGCCTCAACCCGCGCGTCGAGGACATCGCCGAGAAGTTCGGGGTGAAGGGGCAAGACGGCGTCCACCTCCTGGTGCTGGGCACCATCAAGTCGGCGGGGCAGGGGTGCTTCTGCCCGGAGTCCGCCCTGCTCAAGGCCCTCGTCAAGCACCTCGTTCTCAGGAAGGAGCAGGTGGTCATACTCGACATGGAGGCCGGCCTGGAGCACCTGGGCCGCGGCACCGCCCAGGGCATGGACCTCCTCATCATGGTCGTCGAGCCCGGGCTGCGCTCCACGGGGGTCGCCCGCCAGATATCGAGGATGTCCCGGGACCTGGGCATAACGCGCGTGGGCGTGGTCATCAACAAGGTGGGGGACCCGGCCCAGGCGGAGCTCGTCGAGCGGGAGCTCGAGGGGATCGCGGTGCTGGGCACCATACCACGCGACGAGGGGCTGGTGGAGGCCGACCTTGGGGGCCTCTCCCCGCTCGACCACCCGGGGGCCGCCCGTTCGGTCGAGGCCATCGACGAGCTGAGGAAGCGCATCGTCAAGTTGCTCTCATAGGTCCGTCAGGGCGGCCTCGGCCCGGCGGAGGGCCTCTCTCGTGCCCAGGTTCCAAAAAGACCTCCGGAGCGGGTCCGCCCCGAGCAGCTTGCGGGTGCCCACCCTCCGGACATCCAAAAGACGGAGGGCGTCGCGCACGCTCCCCCCTCCACCGGATATGACGCGCTCCAGCGCCGCCAGCGTCGGCCGTTTCCTGAAAACGGAGTGGAGCGGTTCCGGGTAGCCGTCGAGGAAGGGCACCGCCGCGTCATGGCCCGCCGCCTCGGCCAGGAGGAGGCCGTAGAGCCCCGGCTCCACGAGCGGGGAATCGCAGGGCGCCACCGCCACCCAGGGATTGCGCGCCGCCCTGAGACCGGCCTCGAGCCCGCCCACCGGGCCGAGCCCCGGGCGGGAGTCCTCGACCACCCGGACCGCGCGGGGCAGCGCGGCGCCTATCCTGCGGGCCCAGCCCGTCGCGGCCGCCACCAACACGTCGCCGGAGGCCGCCCCCATCGCACCGGCGGTCCAGGCCACCAGCGGCCGGCCCCGGAAGGGCTGGAGGGCCTTGCAGGCGCGCATGCGCCGGCTCAGGCCCCCTGCGAGGACCACGGCCGATATCGCCATCGCCCGCGCAACGCCCGACTGGTAGATAACCGTTGCCCGCCCCGCCTCATATCTTTATTAACACCGACGCCCCTTTTCCGTCCGTGAGGCGATGAAGGGGAAAAGGACCGCGACCGCCGCCAGGGGAAGGGCCGGGCGCGCCCGCCGGGCGGACCGACGGACCGGCGAGGCGGCCGTGCGGACGCTGGACGAGCGCCTGGCGACGCTCGCGACCGAGGAGGTCCGGGGCGCCCGCGAGCGGCTGGACGAGAGGACCCACGCCCACATCGCCCGTGAGCTCCTGGACGTGTTCTTCAACATATGGATACGGTTCGCCGTCGACCTGGGCCGGGAGCTCCGCATGAGCCCCTGGCAGTGGGACTTCGTGATATACGGCGGCGGGAAGAGCTACCGCTTCCGCGAGGGGTTCAACTTCGCCCGGCTCAACGAGGTGACGCTGGAGGAGTCGGCGCCCCCCTTCCGGCACACCCTGAAGGGGGAGCTCTCCACGCTCGCCGGCCGGCCCTTCGTCCGCGTGAGCTTCGTGCTCGAGGAGGGCCGGACCTTCGGAAGCTCCGAGGCGGTGACCGCCCGCTCGAGCTACCTCATCTACAACGAGCCGGCCGCCCGGTTCGGGGTCCACCGGCTCAAGGAGTCCCTCTCCGAGCCTCTCCGGGCCTGGATCCGCTCCGAGGTGCGCGGCGACCCGGCCCTGCTTTGGGACCTCTGCCACGAGAAGCTCAGAAGGGGGCGTTGAAAATCGAGGGAGCGGGGAGCGGGCATTATCGCAAGGAGCCGTCCTGACATGGTCAGCTTCGAGATGACCGGCCGCGACGGCCTGGCGAGGCTGGGCCGCCTGTACACCCCCCACGGGAGCGCGACCACGCCGGCGCTGCTCCCGGTGGTCCACCCGGGAATCCAGACCATCCCGCCCTCCGAGATGAGGCGGCTGTTCGGGGCCGAGATCGTGATAACCAACTCCTACATCATCCGCGGCCGCGTGGAGTTCCGCGAGAGGGCCCTCCGCGAAGGCCTCGGAGGCCTCATCGGCTGGGACGGCCCGGTCATGACGGACTCGGGCACCTTCCAGAGCTACATGTACGGGGAGGTGGAGGTCTCCCAGCCGGAGATACTGGACTTCCAAAGGCGCATCGGCTCCGACCTTTGCACCATGCTGGACATATTCTCCCCGCCCGAGACGCCCGAACCCGAGGCGGCCTCGCGGCTTTCCGAGAACTCCCGGCGCGCCGGGCAGGCCTCGGAGCTGTTCCATGGGGGAGGGGGCACATCGCAGGGGGCAAGGGGCAAGGGACAAATGGCGGGGGGCGAAGAACAGGGATTGGTGCTCGCCGTGCAGGGAGGTATCTTCCCCAACCTGCGGGAGCGCTCCGCCGCCGACATCGCGGGACTGGGGTGCGCCGTCCAGGCCATCGGCGGTGTCGTGCCCCTGATGGAGAGCTACCGCTTCGCGGAGCTCGTGGACGTCGTGATGGCCGCAAAGAGGGCGCTCCACCCGGCCCGGCCGGTCCACCTCTTCGGCGCCGGCCACCCCATGATGTTCTCGCTCGCCGCGCTCATGGGCTGCGACCTTCTCGACTCCTCCTCCTACGCCAAGTACGCCAAGGACGGCCGGATGATGTTCAGCTGGGGCACGCGCCACCTCGACGAGCTCTCCCACCTTCCGTGCGGATGCCCCGTCTGCGCGTCGCATGACCCGGAGGGGCTGCGCTCCCTGCCGGACCCAGAGCGCGTCCGGAAGCTCGCGGAGCACAACCTCCACGCCTCGTTCTCGGAGCTCCGGGCGGTGCGCCAGGCCATAGCGGAGAGCCGGCTGTGGGAGCTCGTCGAGGAGCGGTGCCGGGGCCATCCCGCCCTCCTCGACGCCCTCCACGCCCTGGGCGGCCACGCCGCGCAGCTGGAGCGCTTCGCCCCCGCCTCCCGGACGGGCGCGTTCTTCTACAAGGGGCCGGAGTCGTCGTTTCGGCCGGAGGTGCTGCGCTGGGAGCGGCTGGTCCGGGAGCGGTACACGATGCCCGATTCGGAGGTCATGGTCTGCCTGGAGGAGGCCCCCAAGCCCTACTCCCGGCACTATGCCTCCCTCGTGCGGCGGATACAGGAGCGCTGGGACGCCCGATTCGTCGTGACCTCGTTCTTCGGCCCGGTCCCGCTGGAGCTGGACGGCATGTATCCCGTGGCGCAGTCGCTCGTTCCCTCCAGGCTGGACCCCGAGTCGGCGGCGAGGGTCTCCAGGGCGATGAAGCGCTTCTCCCACGACCTCCGGTCGCAATTCTCGCTGGTGTGGGAGGGGGAGCGGTCCTTCGAGGCGCTGGGGGCGGTGGTGCCGGAGGGCCGGGGCGTTGTCTCGGACTGGGAGATGCTCCGTGTCCGCGCCACCGCCGAGCTGCAGTTCGGCCGGGACGCCGCCGCCGCGCTCCTCGAAGGAAAGCTCGAGCTCGTGCTCTCGCCCAACACGGGCCGGGTCCGCAACGTGCTGGCCGGTGGCGAGCACGTGCTCTCGCTGCGGGCCCGGGACGGGTTGTTCACCCTCAGGATGCCGGGCGCCCGGCGATTGGTCGCCGCGGTCGGACCGCCGCGGCTGCGCGTGGTGGTGGACGACGACGCGGCCGGTTTCGCCGCGGCCGGCAAGAACGTCTTTTCCCGGTTCGTCAAAGAGTGCGACCCGGAGATAAGGCCCATGGAGGAGGTGGTCGTGGTGGACGGCTCGGACCGGCCGGTGGCCTGCGGCCGGGCCCTGATGGTCCGCTCCGAGATGCTCGCCTTCACCAGGGGGATGGCGGTGCGGGTGCGCGAGGGCTCAGGGGGGCCTCCCGGGGAGGGGTGATTCCTAGGATTTGAGAATAAAGATATATTTACTAGGATAATTTATTAGACGGGCGGTGGTAAAAGGATGCGCAACGCCGTGACGACCGCCCTGGTTCTAGCCGCCCTCCTGTCCTGCGCCTTTCTCCCGGCCGCGGGCGCCCCGCAGCGGGCCGCCAACGAGCTCGGGGACGATTGGGCGCGTGTCAGCAACCCGGTATTCTCCGTTTCCCCGCTTCACGTCGGGGACCAGAGCGTCACCCTGGGAATGACACTGCAAAACCTCCGACCGGGAGACCTGGACGCAGCCAACGGCGACGAGCGCATGTACTGCGTGACGGTGGAGGTCCACGGTGTCCTCGATGCCGGCGGGCGGCTACTCCCGCCCTCCGCCTCGCCGGTCGCCTGGACCGTTTCCCGGCTCGACAACAGCGGCAACGGATTCACGCTCGGCCGCCTGTACGAGCCCAGCAGCGTCCTTGCGGTCTCGGGGCTCAGGCTCGATGTGAAGGGCACCGCCCTCCCGGGAAGGTACAACGTGTCGGTGAACTTCGGCTACAGCATGATGAACTCCCAAGACCCCCTCGACCTCACCTCGTTCAACGAGCAGGAGGACAGCATCCAGTTCGAGATCCTCTCGAACGTGGTCGTCGGCACGCCGGTGCCCCTGGACAACCAGCTGAGGACCGTGCCACTGCTCTCCGGCGCCAGTTTCCAGCTGATAGGAATATCGTTGAGGACCGTCTCGGGCCCGCTGGGCCAGGTGGTCGCCACGCTCACCGTGCCGCCCTCGGGCGCCCTGCAGCTTGCGGCCCCCGCCGGCACCACCCTCAGCACCTCCCTGCCCCGCCTGACGGGGACCGCCACACTCCATTTCCGGGTGGATGTCCCCCGGGCCGACCAGGGCATCTACAACGAGACCAACGCCAACATCACCCTGACCCTGCAGTACATCCGGGAGCGCAACTGGAACGGCAGCGCCATGTCGATTGCCTCGGGAGAGTCGGGGCTGCCCCTCGTCTTCACCGTGGACTACACCCCCCTGGTCAACGCCACCGATGTCTCGCCCTCCACATTCCGGCGGGGCACGGCGGTCAGGGACCTCACCGTCACCCTCGGCAACGAGGGCAACGCCGACCTGATGCGCCTGAAGGTCTCGTTGGACGTGTCCAACTACTTCACCGGAGGGGCGTACTACTACGACGGCGACGGGAACCGGGTGCCGGTGCCGCTCGAGGTGGAGGTGAGCTCGCTTAGGCGCGGCGGCTCCTACAATGCCGTCTACCCGATGGCCGTGTTCGCCTCGCTCCCCGCCGGGACCCACCGCCTTCCGGTGAGGTACTCCGGCTACTTCGAGAGGGCCGGCGACGGCTCCACCTCCTCCGGGCTGTACCCGATGTCGGACGCCCTTTTCGTGCAGCTGCGCGGGGAGCTGCCCGCAATCGAGATCTCCGTGACGGACACGGCGACGAATCTTGCGGTCACCCCGGTCGCCCCCTCCCGGGCCGTGCTGAACCCGGACGGGGAATCCGAAGGGGTTTGCATCCGGCTGGAAGTCTCCAACAGCGAGAGCGTGGCGTTCCGGGACGCCTCCTTCACCCTGCTTGCGGGCAGCGGTACCATCCTCCGGGACCGGTTCTCGGCGGGGGCGGCCGCGCTCCAGCCCTACCGCGCCGGCCGGCTGGACCCGGGCGAGACCCTCGAGCTCGCGTTCTTCGCCAACCTCGACCGGGCGGCCGCGCCCGGCGTCCACCAGCTCACGCTCCGGTTCAACGCCACGGGTGCCGACAGCAACGCGCCGGTGTCGTACGAGACCCGGTTCCCGGTGCTTGTCGGCCCGTTCGGTCCGGCGCTGGCGTTCTCCTCGGACCCGTCGATCGCTCTCGGGGGACAGGTCCGGAACCTGGCCGTCCCGGTCGAAATAATAAACTCCGGGGGGGCGACGCTTTCCGGCTTGTCCGCCAGGCTGAAGTGCGGCTCCCCGACGCCCCTGGTCAATCCATCGGACGCGTCGGCGGCCTGGCTGGACGCCCGGCCGGTCGGGATCGTCGGCGCCCTGGAGACCGTCAGGGTGGTGTTCCCGGCCGATCTCAACCCCAACGCGACGGCCCGAAGCTACGATGTCGAGATCTCCCTGGACGGGGCATACCAGGCCACCGGCGAGAGATTCATCCAGGGGGGGACGTTCGCCCTCAGGCTGCTCCCGGCCCCCGCCCGGCTGGCGGTGCAGGGCCAGAACATCTCGCCCGACCCGCCCCGCCCTGGCCAGAGCTTCACGCTCACCGTGCGCGTCCAGAACGTCGGCGGGGACACCGCACGTGGCGTCTGGGTGGCCCTGGGCGCCCCGTCAGCCCGGCTGCCGGGCGGCTCGCCCCCGGACCTTCCGGGCTCGCCGTTCTCGGCGGAGGTGGCGGTCAAGTACATCGGCGAGCTGGGGCCCGGGGTCGAGGTGCCCGTGGCGTTCAATGTCCTCTCGGACCCGGCCGCCGCGGGGCGCCGGCTCTACAGCGAGCCGGTCGTCTTGGGATTCGACGGCCCGGCAGGAACCACCCAGTATGTCACGGTGCCGGTCGCCATCAAGCTCAAGGCCGCGCAGGCCTCCTCCGGGGACACGGGGCCCGACTGGACGATCGTCCTGCTCACGCTCGGGTTCGTGGCGCTCCTGGTGATGCTGCTCGCGGTGCTCGTGTGGCCCCCCGGGGGCCGCGCCCGGGCCCTGCGGGCTGAGCCCGGAGCAGACGGTGCTGAACCACAGAAGGAGCCCATGGACATAGTGGTCGCAAAACCCGTCCCGCCCCCGGACCGGATGCCGGAGCTCCCGGACCTGCCGTCCCCGCCGCCCATGCAACCCACCGCGGGCGGAAGACCCGGCATGGCGGAGGACGCCAGGAGACCCGTCCAGCCGGGAGAGCTCCCGCCGCCGCCCCCTCCGACGCCTCCGTCGTCGTCGGCCCCGCCCGTCGCGCCGCCGGTGGCCGATGGAGGAAAGCTGCCTCCCGGCGCAAGGCCCCGCCCCGGGCCCCTGGAGGGCTACACCACCCCCGGAGCCGAGCAGGAGCCGCGCTACTCCCCGCCGGAGAAGCCCAAGGTCTACACCGGCCGGGAGGTCCCGATGCGCAATTGCCCCTCCTGCGGAAACGAGGTGAAGATGCGCTTCGTCAAGTGCCCCATCTGCGGGGCGGACCTGCCGCCGGCGCTGTGACGCTCTGCTATTGGATAGGGGGACGTATCTTCGCAATTGGTTCGGGGGACGTGTTTGTCCAATTGGGTAGGGGGAACGACGGTGGGAAGCGGGAGCCCGTTTTCTTACGCCCCCCGAACCAATCGCGTGGCGAAATCCTAAATAGGGGCAATCCGTTGGCACGGCAATGTTCTGCCCGAGGTGCGGGGCGCTCCAGCGCCCGAAGGACGGCCGGCTCTGCTGCACGCGCTGCGGCTGCGAGTCGGAGATTGGAAAGCAGGACAAGAAGACCGTCACTACCAGGGCCACCCGCAAGGAGGTGGTGGTACTGGACGGCGACGTGAACGTCCTTCCCACCACGAGGGAGTGCGAGTGCCCCAAGTGCCAGAACCGGGAGGCCTACTGGATAATCCGCCAGACGCGGGCCGCCGACGAGCCCGAGACCCGGATCTACGAGTGCACCAAGTGCCACACCCGGTGGAGGGAGTACTGAGGCTCAACCGCGGGACGTTCGGCCCGCCCTTCTTCGCCAGACGGCCCAGGCCACGGTGACAGCCGAGAGGGCGGCGACCAGCGCGGCCGCCTGCGCGCCCGAGAGTGGCGGTGCCCCTCCCGGACCGGAGAGCACCAGGTCCACGGAGCTGGGGCCGTCGATTTCGACCAGGGCGGCCGCCCCCGAGCCTCCGCTGCGGGCCGTGAAGAGGTAGCGACCGTTCGGGAAGTACGGGACGAAGCCCCGCCCGTCGGTGATGTTTATCTCCGCGCGGGTGCCGTCGCAGGCGTCCTGCGCCCAGACCCGGGCCGTCGCGGCCCGGGCGCCGTTTCGGTCCACCACGGTGAGCTGGAGCGGGTTGAACGCCCCGAAGGTCGCCCACGGCCCCGCTATCATGTCCTCGAGGTCGGGCATCGCCATGTCCGGATGGGCGGCCAGATGGTCGGCGACGATGTAGGGCTCCCCGCAGGAGTGGCCGAAGCGCGCCCAGACCTGCATGCGGGCCGCCATGCTCCGGTTGGTGACCTTGGCGTCCTGGGAGCCGTGGGGGTAGCCGCGCGTGGTGTTCTCGCCGTGGCCGCACAGGCTCCGGCCGCTGCGGTTTTCGCCGGCGGAGGCGGAGTCGTAATGGTCCCCCAGGAGCCTCTTTCCGAACTCGACCGTGATGTTGCCCTTCTCCCGCTCGCACAGTTCCTGTATCCGGGTCCACCTGGGCCAGCAGCCGTGGGCGGCGCCCTGGGGCTCGCCCATCTCGTCGGCCACGGCCGGGTCCCACGGGTAGTTGCAGGAGGGCAGGTAGCCGTCGGAGGTCCGGGCCAGCGCCCAGGTGCGGCCCCCGAGTTCGAGCACCGCAACCTCGTTGCTCTTTACGTCGCCCAGGAGGTAGTCGGAGCAGTAGGCGCCGTTTGTATCGCGGAGCATCTGGTCCTTGAACTCGTCGATCGTCGTGGCGTACTGCACCGCCCGCCGGATGCGCACGAACGCCGGGGTGCCGCCCCACACGTGCGCCCCGACGCCCAGGGTGGTCTCGGCCACCGTCAGCCCCGCCGAATTGACGTAGTACTCCGTCCCGGACCAGACCATGCCGGCGGTCAGCTGCATGAAGATGCGGTTGCCCCGGTCGGGGACCAGGTCGCACCAGACGGCGTGGGCCGGGGGCAGGAAGTAGGGCATCCAGAGGCTCTGGGCGAGCACGAAGCCGCCGTCTCGGGTCCAGCCCTCGCCGGTGGCGACGAACCCGGAGCAGTGGTGGGGCCTCTCCTCCCCGTCGCCCCTGATGGGGAACCACCAGAACTTGTTGCCCGGCAGGCTCACCCTCCACCAGATGTCCCATGCCGCGTTGTAGGCCAGGATGTCTATCCAGTCGACGGTGGCGCCGTCGGGGTTCCTGACGCCCTGCGAGGCGGCGCCCTCGGCGATGCCCTGTATCTCCTGCTGGTACTCAGCCGGGACGTTGGGCCAGTAGAACACGGCGTTCTTGCGGCACTGGGCCCAGGTCAGCCCGAACCAGTCGGCCGAGCAGTGGGCGTAGGCGGCGATGCCGCGCTCGACCTTCTCGGCGAGCAGCGTCCCGTGGTTGCGTCCGATCGTGGCGGGGTCCCCCTCGAGGTGGATGAGGGTGAAGCCGGCCTTCTCCGAGAGGTAGCAGCCCGGCGGGACCTCCGCAGCCGGGGCGTCACCGGCCCCCGCGCCGGCCGGCATCAGGGGCGGGGCCAGGAGGAGAAGGGCGCAGAACACCACCGTATATACCCTCGTGAAGCATGCCATGACGTGAAGGCCATCGATGTTCAACGATATATATGATTCTCAGGTTCCGAAAGACCATTTTTAAATTGCTGTGTTGCATAACTCAGCGTGATTTCCTGACTATCACATAGACTTTTTTGTCCAGGAACTGGAGCGGACAGTCGATTTTCGCACCGTTCCCAAACCGCGTTACCCTCTTCTCAAAAATCGTCTC
>VGTL01000007.1 GCA_016874675.1 Methanobacteriota archaeon
GTCATGGAGAGCTCGCCCCGGTCCCATTCCTTGATAAGCCACCGGCGTTTCTTGCGGTTCAGGGTCCGCATACATTCATATCCGCCTCTTAGATTTACCGAGAGGTCCTTATTTCGGGATTCTACATCCCCGGGCGTCCAAAGAAAAACGCATAAGGGGCGAACGCGATGGCAGGGCCGGTATCGGGGTGCAAGGATGGGACTTCTCGACAAGACCAAGGACCTGGGGAAGAAGACGGTCGAACTGGGCAAGAAGGGAGTGGACAAGGGCATCGATCTTGGGAAGAAGGGCGTGGGCGCCACGAAGGAGGCCGTGAGAAAACACAACTGCGTGGAGTGCAAGCACTACGTGCCGGCCGACGAGAACAGCGGCGACTGCCCTCCCGGCGGCCACCGCATGGCCTCGGCCGACGTCGGCACCTGCCCGCAGAAGGCGTTCGTGAAGAAGTAGCGCCGATGGGCCGGATGGGCGGGCCGGGGACCCGATCGCGCCGGCCGCGATACTCGGGGATATTCGAGCGCCTGGAGCGCGAGGCCGGCTTCGTCACTCCGCAGGACCCCATTTCCGAGTTCTGCCGCCGGGACATCGACCGGAGCCAGCACGCCGCGCTCGACGGCCCGGTGGCCCCGGCGCGCCAGGTTTTCAGGGACCCGCGGGAGGCGGCCCGCGTCGTGTCCGGGTTCGCAAGGCAGGCCGGGGCCGACCTCGTGGGCTTCACCCGCGTGAAGCGGTCGTTCGTATTCGAGGGCGTCGAGATCCGCCATCGCCACGCGGTCATCCTGGGCCTGCAGATGGATTACGACCGCATGGCCGCCGCGCCGGCGCAGCCCGCCGGGAGCGAGGCCCTCCGCGCCTACTGGGTGCTGGGCGGCATCACGGTCAAGGTGGCGGAGTTCGTCCGCTCGCTGGGCTATGCGGCCCGGGCCCACCACCCGAGGAGCTCTGGCGGCCGGCCGCCGACGGTGCTTCACACCCTGGCCGCAGTTGAGGCCGGACTGGGGGAGACGGGCCGGTCGGGGCTGCTCGTCACGAGGGAGTTCGGGCCGAGGGTGAGGCTCTCGACGGTCACGACCGCGCTCCGCCTGCCAGCGGGGGGCCGCAAGGCCTTCGGCGTGGACCGCTTCTGCCGGGAATGCCGCGCCTGCCGGGAGGCCTGCGAGGGAGGGGCCATCCCGGACGAAAAAAAGCGCGTCCGGGGGGTCCTCAAGTACACCATCGACCCGGACCGGTGCCTGCCGGTGTTCGCCCGTTACGACGGTTGCGGGGCGTGCATCGCCCGGTGCCCGTTCAACCGGGGGCCGGGGACCGGGCCTGGTCATCGACGGGGACAGGTTTAATACATCGAGGGAAAATATCCGGCCGTGGGCTTTTTCAGGAAGTCGAAGATATGCCCCATATGCTCCGGGAGCAACGAGGTCTCCATCGACGAGGAGGCCGGGGTCTACGGCGTCGTGGTCTTCCCGTTCACCAGGGCGTCCTGCGGCTACTGCCGTTATAGATTCAGCTTTCCGGGCCTGACGCTCGCGCTGGGACCGGGCTGGCTGCTCCCGCCGCTGGTCGCGGCCTCCGTCCCGGGCGTGGCCGGGGCCGTGGCGCTCCTGGCCTTTCTGGTGACGGCCCCGGTCAGCCTTGGGGTCTTCCTCTCCATCGTCCATGCGGACCTCTTCGACCGTCTCCTGTACCGCCTGGTGCTGCGGGAGGCGGAGAAGCTCGTGCGCAGGGGCGAGAAATACGGCTGGGCCGGCCGCTTCGAGAACGAGGAGATGAGGGAGCGGGTGAAGCGGCGGCTCCCGGCGAGGCAGGGACAATCGCGGTGCTCATCTGCCGGCCGTTGGTTTGGGCCGCCACGGGCAGTCCTCGATCTCGCACCCCTTGCAGCCGACGAATATCGATATCGCCGGGATCACGGCGAAGCCGTCGACGCAGAAGGCAACAAGGAGGATGGCGGCGGGCCACGAGAAGGCCGTCCAGATGAGGCAGGTTCCACCCGCGAGGGGCGCCAGCCAGACGGGGAACATTATCGCTATGTTGCGCCGGAACACCCCGCGGAAGTCGCCGCCCGCCTTCCGGGCGAACAATCGCGGCGCCACCCTGCCGTAGCCGCAGGGGCAGGCGCCGGTCCCGAAGTGGTGGCAGTACGGGCAGATGATCGCCCAGAAGAGGACTATCGAGGCGGCGCAGTAGGCCAGGAAGAGGAGGGAGAGGGGCCACCAGAGGAGCCAAAGCATCGCCGCCCCCAGCGCGAACAGCAGGAGGGTCGGGCCGTTGTCCAGGGCGACGAGCCAGGCCGGGACCTCCCGCGCGCAGCGGTTGGGGACGCCGCAGTCCTCGCCCTGCCCGGCCCCATGGTCCCTTGGCGCCCCGTCCACGGGCATTTCGATTAGCCTGCGGCCTATTTACCTTTTGTTGTTCGCATAGTGGAAATGGTTGCCATTTTCAAGGCGCAGGGCGCAGGGCGCAGGGCGCAAGGGGCGAAGGCGCAGGGCGCAGGGCGCAGGGGTCAAGGAACGGGGAATTGAATGATCCGATAATCCCCTTGTCCCTTGCGCCTTGGCCCTTGCGCCTCACGCCTCGCGCCTTGCGCCTCGCGCCCTGTGCCTTGTATCATCCTCGAGCCCGCAAGCTCACTTGCGCCTTCTGAGCTGGAGGACGGCCCCTCCCAGGGTCAGGCAGGCCATGAGCACCAGAACGAGCACCTGGGGCCAGATGTGCTCCAGGCCCCAGCCCCGGAGCATCACCGAGCGCATGGCGTCGATGCCGTAGCGCAGCGGGACGCAGTAGGAGACGGGCTGGAGGAACTGCGGTATCGATTCCACGGGCCAGAACATCCCGGCGAGCAAAATCGACGGGAAGAGGACGAGCGGGATGAACTGGATGGCCTGGAGCTCGTTTTTGGCGCTCGCCGAAAGGAGGATGCCCAGCCCCTGGTGGACGAAGGCCAAAAGCAGGATGACGAGGAGCGCCACGGCGATGTTGCCCACCACGGTGATGTTGAATATCAGCATCGCCGCGAAAAGGATGACGAGGCTCTGGAGCAGCCCGAGCACCGCGAACGCCAGCGCGTACCCGAACACGATCTCGGAGGCGGTGGCCGGGGACACGAGCAGGCGCTGGAGGGTGCCGCTGCGCCGCTCGTAGACGAACAGGATTATCGTCAGCATCGTGGTGACCATCATTATCGCCATCGACATTATCGCCGGGGCGAAGTAGTCGATGAACTTGGTGTCGCCGCCGCCGTAGGCGTAGGATATGTCAGGCTCTATCGGGATTTTGCGCGCGCTCTGGCCCGTTTCCTCGGTGATCTTGTTGATCGCGGCCAGGTAGGCGTTCGTGACGACCTTGAGCACGGTCTGGGCGATGTTGGGGCTGGAGCCGTCGATGTAGATTTCTATGCGGGCGGGCAGGGCCCCCGGAGTGGCATTGGCGCTCAGGAGGAAGTCCTGCGAGAAGTCCGGCTGGAACCTTATGGCGGCCCAGGCCTCGTTGCGGTCGACCTTGCCCTTCGATGCCTCCCAGTCCGTGGAGGCGGTCAGCTCCAGCGTATCGCGGTTGAGCTTGTCGATAACGCGGTTGCCGACGGTCCGGTTGCCCGAGAACATCGGGACGGACGGGATGCCGGAATCCAGGTTGACGATGTCCACCTTCACGTGGCTCACCTCGCCTCCGAAGGTGTAGCCGAAGGCGAGCATCATGAGGAGCGGCATCCCGATGACGAAGCCCAGCGTCCGGCGGTCGTGGCGGAACTGGAGCAGCATCCGCCGGGTGAACCCGAGCATCCGCCGAGCGTTCATTCCGCACCCCTCCTCGCGACCTCCAGGAAGACGTCCTCGAGCGACCTCTTGCCGTGTTTTTTCATGAGCTCCTCCGGGTCGCCCTCGGCGATGAGCCGGCCCTGGCGCAGCAGGCCGACCTTTTGGCAGTGGCCCGCCTCGTCCATGTAGTGGGTGGTGATGACCACCGTTATCCCCTTCTCGCCCAGCTTGTCGAAGTACTCCCAGAACGAGGCGCGCAGCTCGGGGTCCACGCCCACCGTGGGCTCGTCCAGGATGAGCAGCCTCGGCTCGTGCAGCAGGGCGCAGGCCAGGCTCAGCCGGTGCCTCATGCCGCCGCTCAGGGTGGAGGCGAGATCGTCCCTCCAGCCGGCAAGGTCGACGAAGTCGAGCATCTCCCTCTCGCGCTCGCGGAACCGGGCCGGGGTCATCCCGTAGAGGCTCGCGAAGAGCTCCAGGTTCTCGTGGACGGTGTTGTCGATGTAGACCGCCACGTCCTGGGGCATGTAGCCGATCGAGGAGAGGACCTCGCCGGAGGGCATGGCCCTGCCCAGCACCTTGACCGACCCAAAGGTCGGCCTGAGCAGGCCGCAGATCATCTTTATGGCCGTGGTCTTGCCCGAGCCGTTGGGGCCCAGGAGGCCGTAGGTCTCCCCTTCTTCGATCTTGAGGTCCAGATTGTCGACCGCGGTGAATTTCCCGAACTTCTTGACAAGCCTTCCCGTCTCTATCGCCGCCATCCTCTCACCCCTTTCTCAGACCCTCCACGAACATCGAGCAGAAAGCGCGTATCGCCCTGTCGTCCATGGTGATGAACATGTCCTTCCCCAAAAACGCGGTCATCACGAACGAGCGGAAGAAGAAGCTGAAAAAGACCATCGCGGCCATCCTGGGGTCCACCTTCCGGATGAGGCCTTCCCGGGCGGCCTCTTCGAAGTATCCCGACAGGAGCTCGATGGCCGCCCGGGGCGCCGGCTCTATCCGGCGCCACATCCTGGGCCGCCGGTGCATCTCGGTCATGCCGAGCTTGAGGATGGGCGCCTTCTCGAGCATCCCGGCGAGCATGAAGCTCCCTATGAGAGAGAGGTCCTCCACGACGTCGCCCGTGGCCGGGAACCCGCCGGGCGGGAGGCGCTGCTCCATGTCCGCCTCCCGGTCGAGCAGCGCGAAGAAGAGCTTCTCCTTGGTCCCGAAGAGCCTGAAGAGCGTGACCTCGTTCGCGCCCGCCCTCCGCGCTATGGCCCGCGTGGTGACGCCGTCGAAGCCGCGGCGGCAGGAAAGCTCGAGCGCGGCGTCGAGCAACCGGGTGCGGGCGTCCTTCCTCCGGGCCATCGTACCACCGGGCAGTGTATGCAAGTGCTTGCTTGCATAATGGCTTCTCGTGGATATATACCTTTGCCCGGCCGCCAAGACCTGACAGGCATTTATTATAAATAACTATAACCGGATATAGAAAGTTATAATAACCCCGACGAGCCAATATACCATGATGACGGCGACCACGATTCAGATAGACAAGGGCTTGAAAGCGCACCTTGACGGCCTGAAGCTCCATCCCCGGGAGACCTACAACGAGGTGCTCGAAAGGCTCCTCGAGGACCAGCTCGAGCTCAGCGAGCAGACCAGGCGGGAAATCGAGGAGGCGCTCGAGGCGGTGCGCAAGGGGCGCTTCAAGACCCACGAAAAACTGGGCAGGGAAATGGGATTCTAGTGCCTTTCCAGATCATTTGGTCCGAGCCGGCCGAGAAGGCGCTGAGGAAGCTCGACCGGTCCGTTGCGAAACGGATATACGGGACCGTCGGCCGGCTCGCGGGGGACCCGCTTCGCAACGTCATCCGCCTTGTCAACTCCCCGTATTACAGGTTGCGGGTGGGTGATTACCGGGTGATATTCGACCTCCAGGCCGACCTGATGAGGATCCTCGTCGTCAAGGTGGGCCACCGCAAGGGCATCTACGGTTGAGCCCCGGGGGGTTTCGGCCCGCCCCTCCCCGGCTTCGGCCCGCCTCGTCCCCTTCCGCCGGCATGTAGGCCGCCGCCCGCCGGCGGCGGCCTGTCTCCGTGCCGGTGCGAGAGGATGCGCAAAAGGATGTAGATGATGATGGACACGGCGAGGAGGGCCCCGACCGCCGCGGCGGGCATCTCCCAGCCGACGTTCGGGCCGGTCGCCTGCCGCACATCCACCGTGACCGTCCGGACCGAGACGCCCCCGGCGGCGTCGCTCGCGGTCAGCGTCACCGTGTAGCGGCCGGGCCTGGAATAGGCGTGGTGGGCCCTCGCCCCGGTCGCGGTGGAGCCGTCGCCGAAGTCCCACAGGTACGAGAGGGCCTCCGGCGGGTCGTCGGGGTCGGTCGTGCCCGAGCCGTCAAAACGGAGCTCGGAGCCGGTGGCGGCGCTCCCCCCGACCGGACCGATCCGGGCCGAGGGCGGGGTGTTTTCGACCACCACGAGGAAGGCGGCGGGCGCGCTCCACTCCCCGAGCTGGTCCATCACTGTCAGGTTGACTGTATAGACGCCCCGGCGGGCGTAGTAGTGCGTCGGGGCCGGCAACTCGGAGGAGCCGCCGTCGCCGAACTCCCAGCGGATCCGGACGACCCGGCCGTCGGGGTCGGAGGACCTCGAGACGAACGAGAACAGGGTGGCCACCGTGCCGTTTTGCGGGAAGACCTGAAGCCGCGCCTGCGGGGGGGCGTTCAGGACCGCAACGACCGTCGAGAACAGGAAGGTCGACCCGTCCTCGAGGCGGACCAGGAGCTCCACGGTGTAGTTGCCCGGGATGGCGTAGGTGTGGCCGGCCGCAAGCCGCGCGTCCGACATCTCCACCCCCCCGTCACCGAAAGACCACATGCCGGAGACCACGCGCTCCGCCGGGCCGGTCATTTCGACCGAGAAGGCGACCGGGCTCCCGGACCGGGCCGGGTCCGGGAGGGCGCGTATGGTCAGCTCCAGCGCCGGGGGCGACACCTCCATGTTGAGGGCGTTTTGGCACTCCCGGACGGTCCCCTCGAGGTTGGACAGCCACGCCCGGACCGTGTACCGGCCGGGCGAGGTGTAGGCGTGGGTGGCCGAGAGCGCAGTGGACCACTCCGTGGCGTTGCCGTCCCCGAAATCGAACCGGACCCCGGCGAGCGCCCCGGCCGAGCGCTCGAGGCGCACCGAAAAAATCACCGGCTCCCAGCAGGCGACCCGCGTCCCGCCCGACACGAGCGAGCCGTTCGGCATCGCCGAGACGAAGAACTGGACCGTGGCCAGGTTGTTGTCCTCGAAGAGCTCGTCGATGAGGTGGGTGGAATCGACCATGAAGGAGGCGTTGTGCCACCCGGGCGTGGCGATGGCGGCCGCCGAGAGACCGAACTCGCACCCGGGCAGGCACTCGGCCAGCTCCTTCGCAAGCAGGGGGCTTCCATCAAGGCCGATTTCGAGGACGGCGCCGGGCGCCGGCTGTTGGAACGGGTTGAAAGAGGCGTTGTGGACGCCGGTGGCGGAGATCCGCACCAGGTCGCCCTCCACCGGAGAGGGGGGCGAGACCTGGAGCGACAGGGGATGGAGCTCCGGCCCGCTGCGGAGGGACAGCTCGAGCTGGAACGGGCGGTCCACCACCCCCTGCACCCGGCCGACGCCCTTCTGGTCGGCGAGGGCGGTGAACTGGTGGGGGTTGTAGTCGCGATCGGTCCCGTTCCACCATACATGCTGGCCCTTGACCGCCAGCGTCTGGCTGCGGTATTCGGGGAGGTCGACCGCCACCGCACCGAGGCGGTCGGTCACGAGCAGGTGGAAGGTGCCGGCCGGCAACCAGTTCTCGGGGTCCCCGGGCGGGTTGGCGTTGTACCTGGCCGTCACCCGGACGCTCCAGAACCTCCCCTCGCGGCAGGCGCCGTCGCCCGCCGCCGGGCCGAATGCGTTGCCGCCGGAGTCCCCGGTGTAATCCAGCCCGTGGATGCCCCAGGCGCTGATGTTCTCCAGCTGGTTGGAGTTGACGGCGATGTCGGTCCTGCGCAGGGCGATGCCGACGCGCGAGCCCGCGACCGTGTTGCGGTCCACCGAGCCGGGGTTGTGCGAATCGGACCGCATCTCCACCGAAATGCCGGTCTCGTTGGCCGAGACCCCGTTCCCGGTGATGTCCCCGGTGAAGTCGACCGCGAGTATTCCGGTCTGCGCCTGCCCGGCCAGCCGGTTCCCGCTGACCGTCACCTTGGAGGAGCGGATATCGAGCCCGGTCCTCCCGCCCAGGATGGTGTTGTTGGATATGAGGCCCCGGCCGGAGGCGTCCTGCATCATGCTGGCGTTGATGCCCGTGGTCCCGGAGCGCACGGTGTTGTCGGATATCCTCCACGGCAGGCCGTCCGGGTTCTTTCCGCGCACCTCGATGCCGTTGTCAACGGATTCCACGGTGTTGCCCACGACATTGCCGTACGACTGGACCACCACGCCGTAGTTGGAGGCGGTCACACGGTTCTCGCCGACGATGTCGTCGTTGTTGTAGCCGCCGAAGTATATGCCGGTGCCCATCCCGGAGATGTTGTTGCCCCGGACCTCCGAGTACTCGAGGATGCTCGGGTTCCTCAACAATATCCCGTAGGTCCCGATGGTCGGCCTGGCCGGCCCGTCGATCGTGTTTCTGAGGACGCACGCCGGCCTGCTGCAATCGATCATACCGCCGTTGTGGCCCAGTTCCGAGCGGATGGTATTGCCCTCCACGAGGCCCCCGCCCGAGCTGAGCGCGATACCCTTGCCGCCGAGGACCGAGTTCTCCCGTACGGCGAGGGTGTCGGTGGTGAAGTCGTAGCAGACGACGGCGTAGTCCTTGCAGTTGAAGGTCGAGCGCCCGATGATGGTCACCGGCGAATAGACCGCCCCGATGGAGCTGCCGTCCCCTTCGAACGCGCAGCCGCGCACCAGGCTCTCCTTGGGATCGTTGAAGAAGACGGAGCACTCCGGCCGGCTGAGGAACCCTGAGGCGACGAGGCATCCGGTGTAGCTCCGGTTGAATGTGCAGTCCTCGACGGTCAGGTTGGCTCCCCGGCCGGCGGCGGCGGCCGGCGGCGCGTCGCGCGCGCGCCCCCCCGCCTGGCCGAAGCCGCACCCCGACATTACTGTCTTCGAGGAATAGAAGGAGCAGCTGGCCCGGTAGGAGAAGAGGCAGTCCACGACGGTGACGTCCGAGAGCGTGGAGTCGATGCCGCCGGTGGCCTCGTCGGTGCAGTTCACCAGCGACACCGAGGAGTTCCAGATGTATAGGCCCGCCGAATCGTTGCAGGCGAACCGGGTGTCCTCCAGGGTGATGCGCGAGTCTTCAAAGACCAGCACGGGCTCCCAGTCCTTGAAGGTGTCGTTGAACACGCACTGCCTGAAGCTGGCCGTCCCGCCCAGCACGTTGATGCCGCCCCTCTTGGTATCGAAGCTGGGGCCGATGTTGCCCATGCAGGACCGTTCCGCGTCCAGCTCCCCGTAGACCCGGAAGAACGCCGCCGGGACCGCCGGGTCGGGGTTCACCGTGCAGCCGATCAGGGTCAGGCGGGCGCCCCTCCCGACCGTTATCCCGCTCTTGTACGAGGAGGTCTGGTTGAACGAGAGCAGGACGTTGTCCAGCGTCAGCCGGGCCCCCGACCTGACCGTGAGGTTCCAGGGGCCCAGCTCGATGGTCTCGTTCGAGACGAGTGTGTCGGCCGTGACGACCCAGTCCTGGCCGGGAGGGGGGGCCTGCGCCGGGACGGGAATGGCCGGGACCAATGAAAGGAGCACCAATGCAGTGACGGCGAGCGCTCTCACAATGACCCCGCGAGTATTTCGCCGGCGGACTATATAGATTTATTGGGACGTTTTTAAGCAGCCTTGAAATACCACCGCCCCCATTCTGCGGCGGTGGTGGCATGGTCCAGGGAAATCTGCCCGTGAAGCGGATGGTGCTGTACAAGCACGGCGTGGGGTTCATAGAGCGCGGCGGGGCCTGCGAGGGCGGCCTCGTCAAGCTGAGCTTCAAGCGCGACGAGATGGACGACGTCCTCAGGAGCCTCTCGGTGTTCGTCAGGGGCAAGGGCCAGGTGACGGGCGTGTCGTACGAGACGGCCGACGACATCTCCAAGCTCCTGGCCGAGAAGGCCATCAATGTCCCGGACAAGGAGGCGATGGTGGGGCTCCTGCGCGCGCTCCGGGGCTACCGCGTTAGGCTCTGGGTGCCGGGGGAGCAGGCCGAGGGGAAGGTGGTCGGCACGGAGGAGGTGCCCCAGATGGACCGCTGGGCCAGGAGTCCGGCCAGATAGTCCAGGAGCAGGACCGGTTGCGCAAGAACCTGGGGGCGCTGGGCCCGAGCCAGCAGGAGGCGGGCATGCGGGGAAAGTATGTCTCCAAGCTCGGGGCGTTGGGTTGAGCGGGCAGGGCGCGGGGCGCGGGGCGCGGGGCGCGGGGGGAATGTGAAGGCGCAGGGCGGGAGACGCAAGGGGCAAGGATGACCGAGAAGAAGGACATAATCAAGGAGCTCGGCGAGGGCCAGCTCTTGCTCCCCGGGCTGGTGAACGCGGCGCTGGTCGCCAACGACCGGGTCAAGTACTACTTCACGCTCCTGCAGACGGCGCGCTCCCGGGCGGAGCACCCCGGGCGGGAGTTCCCCGACCTCAAGGCCGAGCGCGAGACGGCCGGGGTGGACGAAAGCTTCCTGGACAACGTCGTCACCGGGACCGAGAAGGTCTCCCCGGGCAGGTACCGGCTGCCCTTTTCGTCCGACATATTCGCGGCCGTCCGGGCAGCCATGGAGGACATGGCCCGGCCCGTCCTGATGCGCGAGGGGGCCGAGACGGACGAGCTCCGCTCCCGGCTGGGCCGGCTCCTGGAAGGGCTCCCCGCCGGCGGGGACGAGCCCGTGCCCGAAGAGCTCATAATGAGGCTCACCTCCGCCGACCGCGACGCCGGCGACAGCCTCCACCTGCTCGTGATGGACCTGCACAAGCGCCTCAACGCCCTGCAGGGGGAGCTCTCCAAGGACGTCATAGACGGCGCCCGCACCTACCTGCTCGAGGAACGGGACCGGGAGCTGGTCCGATCATTCATGTCCGGCGTCAACCGGACCGCCCCGCTCAAGTTCGAGCACCCCGGCCTGGGCACCACCGCCACGCGGGCGGGCCCAAAGCTCCTGCTCCAAAACGACATCGGCACCACCGACGCCCACGTCCTCGTGGTCAACATAGAGGACTCCACGGTGTCGATAGTGTACACGGACGTCCACCTGTCCCGGCTGATGTTCCTCCACGGCCTCCTCGAGAAGTACCCGGTCAAGTGGGAGGACACGCTCTCGAGGAGCGGCGGGGCCCGGTTCGAGTCGGGCATGTACCACCTGTCCGTCGGGCGGTTCACGGCCAAAGACCGCGACGAGCTCAAGGCGTTCCTCGCCCACTTCGGCTCCCGGCTGGTCTTCCTCATCGACTGGAACCGCGCCCGGAAGCGGTTCCGCAACTTCCTGCGCAAGAAGGACTGCATCGCCGCCCTGAGGTGGGCCGCCGACAACGATGTCGGCCACATGGGCTTCCTGAAGCTCGGCGGCGAGAAGCTCGTGTACGAGGCGCTGGAGCTTGCCGCCCGCGTCCCGCTGCGCTACGGCGAGCCGCTCTACCAGATACTCGGGCGCGAGCGCACTCTCGAGTACATACAGTGGGTGCTCAAGACCGCCACCTCGGGGCTTTTGGCAAACCGGTCGGTCCTCCTCATACAGGACGAGATAAAGGCCGAGCTTTTGCGCTACTTCCGCTCGGCCCACCAGGGCCTCATGGAGATCTGCACCGAGCACGCCTCCGTGACGACCGAGGTGGCGACCGCGGTGCGCGACTCGCTTCTCGGAGTCCATAGGGGCGGAAGCTCCTCGTTCGTCACGCGGACCGCCAAGCGGGCCAAGCGCTGGGAGAGCCAGGCCGACGAGCTCGTGAGCAAGGTCCGGGGGCTCTCCAAGCGGGCCGAGTCCGGGCCCTTCTTCATCGCGCTCATCACCGCCGCCGACGACGCCCTGGACTACCTCGAGGAGGCCTGCTTCTTCGCCACGCTGGCGCCGTCCGGCCCGGGGTCGAAGGGCATCCACTCCGAGCTGGTCGGAATGTCCGAGCTAGCGGTCAAATCCAGCCAGGAGTTCCTCAGGGCCCTCCACGCCGCCCAGTTCGTCCAGAAGGGCTGCACCCGCGAGGAGATGCAGGACTTCCTGGAGCCGGTCGACCGGGTGCTCTCATTGGAGCGGGAATCCGACGAGGCGCTCCGCCGCACCCAGAAGACCATACTCAAGGAGAGCTCCGATTTCAAGGAGCTCTCGGTCCAGTTCGAGCTCGCCCGCAGCATCGAGGAGGCCACCAACTCCTTCATGAAGTCCGTCCACATCATGCGCGACTACATACTCGACATGGTGAACAGGTAGGCTGGGCCGATGGAGGGCGACCAGAACCGCTTCGCATCGTTTTGGACCGGCTCGGCCGACGCCGTATCGCGGGAGGAGTTCGGCAACAAGGCGGCCAACCTGGCCGCGATGGTCTCCCTGGGTGTTCCGGTCCCGCCGGGGTTCGCGCTGGGTGTCTCGGTGTGCGAGGACTTCCACCGCGGCCGGGGCAGGCTCCCGGCCGACGTCCCGGTCCTCCTGGGGAAGGGCATCCAGCTTTTGGAGAAGGCCACCGGCCTGAAGTTCGGCGGCCGCCGCAGGCCCCTCCTCGTCTCGGTGCGCTCGGGCGCGCCGGTCTCCTTGCCCGGGCTCATGGAGACCATCCTCAATGTCGGGCTCAACCGTGAGACCCTCCAGGGCCTCGTTTTCATGTCCGGCAACCCGCGCTTTGCACACGACTCCTACCGCAGGCTGGTGGAGGGCTTCGGCACCACGGTCTTCGGCCAGGACCCGCGCCCCTACCGGACCCTGCTCGCCCGGGCGCAGGAGAGGGAGGAGGTCCCCGACGCCACCGAGCTGGACTGGGCCACGCTCCGCGACCTGGGCTGCGAGTACGAGCGGCTGTTCCAGGCTTCCGCGGGCACCCGGTTCCCGCAGGAGGCCTTCGAGCAGCTGGGGCTCGCGACGGCCGCGGTGCTCCGCTCCTGGAAGGGCCCGAAGGTGGAATCCTTCCGCAGGCTGGGGATGCTCAAGGGCGCCCGGGGCACAGCCGTGACTGTCCAGGCGATGGTCTTCGGCAACATGGGGCCGCGCTCGGGGGCCGGGGTCATGTTCACCCGGGACCCCTCCACCGGGGCGAGCGAGCCCATGCTGGACTTCAAGTTCGGCGTCCAGGGGGAGGACGTCGTCTCGGGCGACGCCTCGGCCGCGCCGGTCATGCTGGCGGAGGTCCTGCCGGAGGTCCACGCCGAGCTCCTGCGCACGGGCCGCCGGCTGGAGCAGCACTTCGGGGACATGCAGGACCTCGAGTTCACCGTCCAGGAGGGGAGGCTATACATCCTCCAGAGCCGTGCCGGAAAACGGGCGCCCCTTGCGGCGCTGCGCATCGCGGTCGAGATGGAGCGGGAGGGCCTGGTGCGGCCCGAGGGGGCGCTCTCGATGCTCGCCGAGGTCGACATCGGCGCCATCCGGGTCCGCCGCCCGGTATCGGAAGGGACCCCCATGGCCCGGGGGGTGCCCGCCTCGACGGGCGTCGCCTCGGGCTCGGTGGCCCTTTCCCCGGAAAGGGCGAGGAGCTCCGGCGCCTCCCGGCCGGTGATACTGGTCCGGGAGACGGCCTCGCCGGAGGACCTGCCGGGCCTGGCGGCGTCCGCCGGACTGCTCACGGCCCGCGGGGTTCGGACCTCCCACGCGGCGGTGGTCGCCCGCCAGCTCGGGAAGGTCTGCATCGTCGACTGCGGGGCGCTCCGGATCGACGTCCAGTCCCGGCGGTGCCGGCTGGGCGAGCGGGACATCCCCGAGGGCGAGCTCATCACGCTCGACGGCAACACCGGCAACGTCTACCAGGGGAGGATAGAGGTGGTGGAGGAGACCCCGGCCGAGCTCCTGTCGGCGTACCGCTCCTGGAAGGAGGGGCGGGACCCGCCGCGCGAGGTCAGCGGGTCTTGTCCCCGTGCCTGAACGAGTTGGCGCAGACCGGGGAGCAGAACTGGTGGTCGGCGCCGTCGACGTGCTTCTTCACCACACCCCCGGGCTTCATAAGCTTCCCGCACTTGTCGCAGGTGACGTCCATGCTGTGGCGCATCTTGCTCATCGAGTCCTTCAAACCCATCCTGTTCCGCCTCCGGGCGTTCCATCCGCTTGCGCCCTTATAAGATTTGCGCGGGGGCGACTCTCAACTCGCGACAGAAGCAATTTAAATCCTAGTTGCCGCATAGTAATATGAACCATGAGGGGGAAAGGACGCGCGAGGGGTGTCTTGGAAGCGACCCTGCTTATTTCCCTGCTCCTCCCCTGCCTGGTCCTCCCGGCCGCCCCGACCGCTTCCGCCCGTGAGATCACCATCACCTCGTTCGAGGACGGGCGGACCCGTGCCGAGGTGGCGTTCGGCGCGGCCGGCACCGACCTCTCGCTGTCGATATCGATGCAGACCGGGATGCGCACCAGCTGGGCGTTCATCAACATCAGCGGGGCGCCCTACACGGGCGGCGGGAAGGACTGCCCGCTGTCGCCCTCGCTGGACCTGGGCGCCGACGGCGAGCCCGAGTGGCGCTTCAACGGCACGGGCTACGGGGCGCTGGGCCACCAGTACCTCTTCCCGGACGGTTCGGCGTCCTTCCAGGCCGTGTTCCCGGCGGCCGGCCTAAATGATTCGATGGCCATCCGCCTGCCGGCGGGCTCCACGATTATCGACGCCTCCTTCGACCTCGTTCCCTCGGGCTTCGCGGGCCCGTCCGTGAGCGTCTCGGTGGACGTCGGCACCGACGGCGTTGCCGACTGGAGCAACTCCACCCTTGCCGGCAAGGCTAGCGTCCCGGGCATCGCTAGCCTCATCGGGAGCTATCTTTCGGACGCGTCGCCCAGCGGTGCCGACCAGTACGGCGTCAGGTACGTCGACGTCCCGGTGCGCCTCTCCTGCGGGTCGGCCGCCACGCTCTCGGCGACCAACCTCAGCGTCCGCTACGACGTCACGCTCACCACCACCAACCTCGCCCTCAAGCTCCTGGCCCTCGTGCCCGGCGAGCCGGGCACCGGCAACGTCAGTGTCCCGGTCAGGCTCGCCTCCGGGAGCGCCGGGAGGATAATCATCAAGGACATCGCCCTCCAGGTGCGGCCGCCGCTCCACGCGCCCGACCTCCTCGACCCCGACCCGCCCCTCTCCCCGGAGCTGTTCATCGACGAGAACCGGAGCGCCCGGTTCAGCGTGAGGGTACAGGACATCTACGGGGACCCGGTCACCCTGCAGTGGTTCCTGGACCTCGTGCCCGTCCCGGGGGAGACCGGGACCTCGTTCACGCTTCTCACCAATTACAGCTCGGCGGGACGCCACAGCGTCACGGTCACCGCGGCCAACGACCTCTCGGAGGGCTCCCTGACCTGGTGGGTCAACGTGGCGGATGTCAACCGGCCGCCGGTGATACGGGGGTTCGCTCCCCACGCGGCGACCGTCGGGGAGGGCTTCCTTCTGAATTTCAGCGTGGACGCCTACGACCCTGACGGGGGCCAAACCAGCTACGCCTGGTACCTCGACGGCGCCCGGCAGTCCGAGCCTGGCCCCACATGGAGCTACCGGCCCCAGCTGGGCGACGCCGGCTACCACGATGTGGACCTCACCGTCGGGGACGTCGGGGGCGGTTCGGCCAACCTGTCCTGGAACGTGCTGGTCAAAAAGACCAACGTGGCCCCGACGGTCGTGGACTTCTCGCCCGCCTCCGACCCGGTGGTGGCCGAGGGCCAGGCGCTCCAGTTCCGCATCGCGGCCTCGGACCCCAACGGGGACCCCCTGACCTACGAGTGGGTCCTCGACGGCTACTCGGCGGGCTTCGGGGCCACCTACAACTACACCCCGGACTTCTCGGCGGCGGGGGTCTGGGTGCTCCGGGCGCTCGTCTCCGACGGGGTCTTCACGGCCGGACGGACCTGGAACATCACGGTCACCGACGTCAACCACGCCCCCGCGGCGAGGATGGACCGGCCCCGGGAGGGCGAAGAGTACCTGGACACGGACATCATATTGCTTTCCGCCCGGAACTCGACGGACCAGGACCGCGACCCGCTCGCCTTCCGCTGGTACGACGGGGAGACTGCCATCGCCGAGGGGGTGACGGCCAACGTGAGCCTCACGCGCGGCCCCCACAGCATCCGCCTGGTCGTGGAGGACGGCAAGGGCGGCAAGGGGGAGCTTGCGGTGAACATAACCGTCCGCACGGTATCGGCCTCCACGGAGGTGAGCCTTTCCCCCGGGAAGCCCCGCGAGGGCGAGCGCATCCGCATAAAGGTGGTCGTGACCAACGAGGGCGACACCGCGATGACCAGCGTCCCCCTGGAGCTCCAGATGGACGGCGTGCGGATTGGCGGCCGGACCGTCGCCCGCATCCTCCCCGGCGACAACGCCACCGAGTTCTTCTTCTGGACCGCCGAGCCCGGCAGGCACGACCTCTCGGTCAGCGTGGGCAACCAGACCTCGGTGCTCTATGTCTCGGTCGCCCCGGGCGTGCCGGCGTTCTACTTTTGGATCCTGATGGCGCTGGGGGCGGGGCTCATCGCGATGGCGGTCTCGGCGGTGCACTTCTCCATCCAGTGGAGACGGGCCATCCGGGAAGGCATAATCGACGAGGGGAAAAGGCGCGGCCGCAGGAAGGACCAGGACCGCGGGAAGGGCCAGGAAGAGCGAAAGCCGCTTGGGTTTTTCAACATCCGGCTGGGGGCCTCGCCGTACAAGGAGCGGCCCCTCGAGATACAGACCACCATGCCCGAGGACAGGCCTCCCCAGGACAACATCCGGGAGGAGCTGACGCCGGTCCGGAGGCACTACCTGGCCCGCCAGCCGGCCCCTCCGGGGAAGGGGGGCCCCGCGCCCTCGCCCCGGGGGTCGCCCGTCACGGCGGGCCTGTTCGCCGCCAGGCGGTCCGAAAGGCCCCTGCCGCCCCCGCCCGAGGCCTCGGACGTCGAGCTGCCCGTGGCCCACCCGGCCCCGCCGGAAAGCAAGCCGTCCGTGCCATCGCCGCCGCCGAAATCGAAGGCGAAGCTCCCGCCTCCGCCCCCGCCCGGGAAGGGCCCCGCGCCGGAGGAGCCCGGGCGCGCTCCCAAGAAGCGGATGAAGGCCGTGGAGGACCGCCTGCACGACCTGGAGGGCCGGGGCATGGACATCGCCGCGCCCCGCCGGTTCGCGAGCCTGGCCGCCTCGTTCTTCAAGGGCGGCAACGTGGCCAAGGCCGACCAGTACCTCGCCAAGGCCGAGGCGAAGCTGGACGAGCTGGAGAAGGAGGCCCGACCGGCGAAGGCGGAGGGGCCCACCTGCCGCAAGTGCGGGGCCGAGGTCGACCCGGCCTGGATCGTGTGCCCGGAGTGCGAGGCGATGCTGAAATGAGGGCGCAAGGCGCAGGGCGCAAGGGAAGGCACGAGGGGCAAGGGTCAAGGATGAGCGAGGCAAACGGTCCGTAGATCCCCTTGACCCTTGCGCCTTGTCCCGTGCGCCTCAAGCCCTGCGCCTTGCGCCTTACTGGATGTACCGCCCCACCTTCTCCTGCCTCTGGGCCCGCAGGTTCTCGAGCTCCTCCTCGAAGGAGCGCGTGTCCTCCGAACTGATGAACTCGCCCATCGAGCGCGAGAGGCAGTCGATGCGCCCGATGGTCTCCGAGAAGTCGTTGAACGCCTCGTTCACGCGGCGGTCGACCTCGCGCATGGTGGAGACGGTGGCGAGGACGGAGGCGTAGCCCTCGAGGGCGTTCGCGAACAGGGTGTTCTCCTGCCTGACGAGCCGGAGGAGCTCGGAGGGCCTTCGCCGGGCGGCCTCCATCCTCCCGCCCAGGACCGAAAGAAGCCTGCGGCCCGCGGCGAGCTCCCTTGTGCAGTCGTCGGTCGCGGCCGCGCAGCGGTCCCTGAACTCCGCGTAGCGGGTGCGGAGGCCCTCGAACGCGCCCTCCAGCGACGAGTGGACGTTGCTCAGCGAGTTGTGCATCTCCACAAGACGCGGGACGACGGTCTCGGCGCCCCGGCCGCTGCTTTGGGACATCCGGGCGAGCGCCCCGAGCTGGGTGGCCAGGCTCTCGAGCACCTTCCGGGAGGACTCGAGCCTCCGCTCGAAGTCGTCGATTCCCGCCAGGAGCTCCCTGGCCTCCCCGGTCGAGACGCCCGCCGGCCGGGCCGGCCGGCCCCCGGCTCCGTCCGCCGCCTTCGCGGCTGCGTTGGGGCGCGCTCCGGGCATCGGCGCCTCAGCCCCCGAGGCGCGCCTCGAGCACCTGGTCGGTCGTGAACCCCTGAAGGGAAAGGTAGTGCGCGGCGCAGTCCACCAGAGCCTCCAGCGGAACGAGCCCCACGACCTCGCTGCGGTGCACCCTCACCCCGGCCCGCCCGGCCTCGGCCCTCACGGCCTCGAAGGCGGCGGCGATGCCGGTCCGCCTGAAGTCGACCAGGTTCATCGAGACCTGGACCATGCCCTTGCCGGAAAGCTCCAGCCCCAGGGCGCGCACCGCCGGGAGGCCGCCGTCCTTCTCGCGCACCTTCCTGGCGATGGCCTTGGCGACGTCGAGCCGGTCGGTCTCGAGGTCGACGTTGTAGGCGATGAGGGGCGGGCGCGCCCCGACGATGGTGGCCCCGGCAGTGGGGTGCATGCGGGGCTCACCGACGTCGGGCCTCCAGGCCGGCTCGGAGATGTTGAGCTTGCGGCCCTCGTACTCGCCCCGCCGGACGTCGGGGAGGCTCCGGCGCGCCGGCGACAGGGCGGCCTCCTCGTAGAAATAGACGGGGACGCGCAGCCTCTCCCAGAGCTCCCGGCCGGCCTGGCGCGCAAGCTCCACCGTCTCGGCCATCGTGATGCCAAGGATGGGGACGAAGGGCAGGACGTCCAGGGCGCCCAGGCGCGGGTGCTCCCCCCGGTGCCTCTCCATGTCGATGAGCCCCACGGCCACCCCGGCCGCGTCGAGGGCGGCGTGCTTGACCGCCGCCGGCTCCCCGACGAACGTGAAGACGGAGCGGTTGTGGTCCCGGTCGTATTCCATGTCCAGGAGCTTGACGCCCGGCACGGCGCGTATCGCCGAGGCTATCTTCTCGAGCACCTCCGGCCGGCGCCCCTCGCTGAAGTTGGGCACGCACTCGACGAGCTGGGTCATGCGTATCGGTGGATGGAACGACGGACGGATTTATAAAGTTGGTTAGGGGGCCGCGCGTTCAGGTTGGTCGGGGGGACGCCGGGGGAGCTCTGTCGAGGGGATGTGTCGGGCGCTAGGGTCTTCTGCGCCCCTTCCTGCGCGCGGCGAGCTCCACTGCGTGGAGCCTGGCCTCGGCCAGCCCGGAGGCCTCCCGCTCCCGGCGGCGGGAGCGCAGGGTCATGTGGACGGCCACTCCCACCGTCATCAGCGAGAATATCATGAGCAAGGCCGCAGTGAGGAGGAGCCAGTCGGTGCCGTCGCCTCCGTCTACAGGGGGGTTCTGACCGTCCACGGGGGCCGGCGGATACCTCAGAACCAGCCCGCCGGCCCCGACGCACAGGGCGTAGCTACCGTTGGGGGCGTAGGCTATCGAGCAGATCGAGGCCGTCGTGTTGGTCTCCACCTTCGACAGGGGCCGGCCCTCCTCGTACATGTAGAGCAGGCCGCCGCGCGCGGCGAGCAGGGCCGTGCGGTTGTCGGGAGACCAGTCGGCGGCGAGCCACTGGTTGGCCGTGGGGGAGTCCAGCGGGGTGAAGCCGGCTCCGTCGTAGCGGAAGAGGTTGCCCAGCGTGCCGTAGACCAGGGCCGCCCCGCCATCGCGCCTCCAGGACACGCCCCGGAGGTACTGGTCCGCGACCCCTGTCCCGAGGCGGGCGACCGTCCCGGACTCCGGGTCGTACCGCAGCACGAACGGGAAGTCGCCGCAGACGAACGCGTAGCGCCCGTCGGGGCGCCAGGACACGCTCGTGAGGGTCCCGTTCACCGCCGGGTCGAGCAGTGTCAGCGCGCTCCCGTTCGTGCGGGCCAGGGTGCCGTTGTGGCCGACGATGAGGGCGAAGTCGCCCTGCGGGCGCCACTTCGCGTCCTCGAACCAGAGGGTGCGGTTCTGGGGAGCGGCGCGCAAGCCCGCGCCGTCGTACTCGATGAGCGTGCCCTCCCTGCCGACGAGCAGGGCGCGCGAGCCCGAGGGGTGCCAGCCGATGCCGTTGAGATCGGCCGATGTCCCGGCCGGGGGCTTCATGAAGAACCGCCCGGTGTACTGCAGCAGGGTCCCGCCCTCGCCGGCGATGAGGGCGAAGGTGTCGCCTTGGACGGGCCGCCACGAGACCGCCCGAAGGTCCAGCGAGGCCGTGCTCTCGAGGCGCTCGGCCGCCTTTGCCGCCGCCGGGGGGCACTGGAGCTGGACGAGCAGAAGCAGCCCCACGAGTACGAGCGCGGTCTTGCGGCTCATGGTACGATCCCGAAGAAGCCCAAAAACTTGTCGCCCAGGAGCAGGAGCGCCGCGAGCGCCGCCACCAGGCCGATGTAGACGGCGGGGCTCCACCTCCACACCTTGCTCCCGTCGAACGGGTACACCGGCAGCATGTTGAAGAGCCCCAGGAAGGCGCTGACTATGACCGCGGTGGTGGCGATGTAGCCGAAGAGCGAGGCGGGGCCAAGAAGGATGGCGAGCGGCAGGCAGATGAAGCCCACGAGGGCGTTCGTGCCCGGCCCCGCGGCCGATATCTTGCCGTTGTCCCCGGTCGTGACGTTGCCCCGGATCATGACCGCCCCGGGCGCGATGATGAACCAGAACCCGATTATCGACATGAAGAGGCCGATCCCGAGCCAGGTGTCGGAGCGGCGGAACTCCGCCCAGTGGCCGTACCGGCGCGCAATGAACTTGTGGGCGAGCTCGTGGGTGAACACGCCCAGCATGACCGCGACCAGGGAGAGCAGGAACACCAATATCGCGATTATCCCCGGGATGGCGCCGAGAACCGCCAGCTTGATCTCGGCCATGGAGAAGATGGCCGAGAGCGCCAGCACCGCGATGGTCAGGTCGATTATCTCCTGGGGGCTGGTCACCGGCCCGGGCCCGGGCTGGATGTATAGGACCTCCCGCCCGCCGTACGCCCCCGGGCCGAATATCACCGGCTCGTCGTCGTCACCCCTCACCAGGACCCCCCCGCCGTGAACGGCGGGGCTCCCCCGCCATGCAATGTGACGAACCCCGGACTCAAGTCCGGGGCATCCCTTGCCCCCTCGCACCCTTGCATTCTCACACCCTTTCCCTTGCCCCTTGCCCCTTGCCCCTCAACCCTTGCACCCTTGCTCCCTTGCTGCCTTGCTCCCTTGCTCCCTTGCTCCCTTGCTCCCGTTCGCCCAGCACCCTGCACCCTGCACCCCGCACCCCGTTCTTTAGCCAAATCCCATCTGTATAAGGTACGGGAACGCCACGAACGTCCCTGTCATGCTCCCGACGTTGGTCAGCGCCGCCACCATCAGCACCCTAATGACCCGGTTGTTGAAAAAATCTTTGGTGCCCTTCGTCTGGCCGAGGTCCTGCCAGTCCCTCACCGTCGGGGTGCGGAGCTTGGCCTCCACCAGCCCGGAGAACCAGCCGGCGGCCACGCCCGGGTGGATGGCGGTGAAGGGCGAGGCGATGAACGCCGTCCCGATGGAGTACGGGTGGCCCCGCGCCGCGGCGCAGAAGACCGCCGAGAGGATGGCGTGTATCAGGAACCACCATCCGAATGCCTCCAGGCTCTTGTTCGGTCCGCTCCGGATGCCTATCCATACGATGAGCACGGCGAGCAGCACCGCGATGCCCCAGCCCAGCACCTTGCCCCAGGGGAACCCCTTCGGGGGCAGGCGCTCGAGCTCCTCGAGCGAGGGGAGCTTCTCGCCGGAAAGCACCCTCTCGATCTTCTCCTTCACCCCTTTCACGTGGCCGGCCCCGACGACCGCCAGCACCCTCTTTCCGCGGGAGGCGTCGGCGATGCGGCGGGCGATGTAGGTGTCCCGCTCGAAGAGGAGCACCTCGGCGACGTTGGGGGCGAGCCGCCGGAGCTCGTTCATCATCGAGCTGAGCGCGTCCTCCTTCATGAGCTCCTTGAGGTCCAGCTCCCTGGCCTCCTCCTCGTAGTCCAGGAAGGGCAGCTGCAGGAGCGTCCACACGATTCGCAGCTTCTCCCGGGCGGTCATCCGCTTCCAGGCGCGCTTGAGGGTTATCGTGATGTCGCGGTCGGCCAGGAGCACCCGCGCGCCCCCCTTCTCGGCCGCCCGGATCGCCTCCAGCATCTCGGAGCCGGGCTCGGCGCCGAACTTCTCGCCGAGCCTCCGCTGGTAGGAAGCGAGGAACGACTGGGCGATGAACACGTAGGCGTTGCGGTCCTTCAAAAGCCGCGTGATGGGTGTGCTCTCCCAGCCCTTCTTGTCGGAGAGCACCTTCAGCCGGCGCTCGTCGAGCTCCACCGCGACGATGTCGGGCCGGAAGACCTCTATTGCGTCCCTGACCTCCTTGACGCTCGCGGGCGAGACGTGGGCGGTCCCGACGATGAGGATGTTGTCGCCGACGTTCTCGAACAATCTCAGCCCTCGCCCCGCAATCCGGCCGCCCCAAGGTAAAGCTTGCGGACTGCCCTCCGAGCCAGGCCGGACCGGCTCTCGTCGGTGCGGGCCCGCCCCAGGACCTCCAGCGGGACCCGGGCGCCGGCGGAGGAGGCGTGGCCGCCGGCGGAGCCCGCCCGGCCGAAGGCCCTCCGGAGAAGCCGGCCCATGTGCAGCGACGGGTCGTTGGAGCGGGCCGAGACGAAGAGGTCGCCCCGGAGAACGCCAAACACCACCGCGGCCTTCACGGCCTCGAGCCTCACGAGGAAGTCGGCGGCCACGGCGAGGGAGTCGCGGTCGCGCATCTCGCCCGCGCAGGCGAGGAGGTGACCGCCGTGCATCTCCCGCGCCCCGATGGCGCGCGCCAAAAGGTCGGCGGTGGAGGAAGGCATCGGCGGCGAGATGAAGCTGCGCATGAGGGCCAGGTCGGCGTGCTCGGCGAGGTACACCGCCGCCTCCAGGTCGTCGCCGCTGACGTGGCGGGTGAGGTCGTCGGTGTCCGCCTTGACGGCGAAGAGAAGGCCGGCGGCGAGCGCCGGGTCGGGCCTTATCCAGAGCCGGCGCAGGTAGCCCGAGAGCATCGTGGCCACGGCCCCCACCTGGGGCCGTATGTCGGCGAAGGCGGCCGCCGGGGAGCACCCCCCGGGGAGCGGGTGGTGGTCGATGACCAGGTCCACCCGGGAGCCCGGGGGAAGGATGTTGTTCTGCCCCGGCAGGGAGGACTCGACGAGCGCCGTGAGGGCGTGCCGCGCCGAGGCGGCCCGGGCCTCGTCGGCGGTCTTGAGCTGGACCAATGGCGCGTCCAGGGCGGTGACCAGCAGCCGGTTGCCGGGGCGCGCGATCTCGCCGCCGTAGTAGAGCGCGCAGCGGACCTGGTTTCGGGCGCAGATCCTCTGGAGGGCCACCGCCGAGGAGATGGTGTCCGGGTCGGGGTTGTCGTGGAGGAACACGGCGACCCCCCTGCGGCCGGCGGGCCGGATGGCCGCCACCAGCCGCCGGGCCAGGCGGCGCCGCTCGAGCTCGGTTATCTCGGAGAGGAAGGTCGATGCGACCAGGGCGCCCGGCTCGAGCACGAAGTCCGCCCCGGCCGCGACGGCGCGCCGGGACGCCCCCGGCCCCCCGGATTCGGCGAGCACGAGCAGGTCCGGCCGGCCGGCCCGAAGGGCGCGCACGGCGGCCAGGTTGGCCCGGTCGCTGCCGGTGACGACGAACACGGCGCCGGCGTCCGCCCTGACGGCCAGGGCCCGCCGGACCCGCTGGGGCCGCTCGCCCCGGGCGGCCAGCGCCACGGCCAGGTCCCGGGCGGTCGGGCCGGTCCCGACTATCGATATCAATTCAAGCGCCCCCCCAGGGCGCCTCCTTGTGCGAGCCCATGACTATCTGGACCTCGGTGTCCGTCACACCGTCGATGCGGAGGAAGTCGTCCACGAAGTCCTGGAGCTCGGCGATGGACACGAAACGGGCGATGACCAGGATGTTCCTCTGGCCGCTGACGCGGTTGACCTCCAGTATGCGCTGGTGGGCCCGGAGATGTTCGACCACGGACTTGAGCCGGCCCGGCGCCACGGAGAGGTGGATGAACGCCCGGACCGTGTTCTCTATGGCGGCGAAGTTGATCCGCGTGGTGAATCCGAGGATGAGCCCCCGGTCCGTGAGGGCGCGCACCCGGCGGCGGACGGTCGCCTCGGTGATGTGGAGCGCGGAGGCCATGTCGCTGTAGGTCTCACGGGAGTTCGCAACGAGCATGGACAGGATGCCCATGTCCGTGTCGTCGACCGGGAGCAGGTCCGGGTCCAGGCCCTTCCACCTCTGCCGCAGGTCCTGCGCTTTTTCCTTCATCCACCCCCCCTTTCGGATGTGTGCAGATTCCGTCTTTTTTTTTGCCCTTCGCGTCGAATATCGAAAGCATCGCGAGCTAATAAAGTTATTGCCATCGGCATGAGGCGCAGGGCGCGGGGGGTTCGGGGCCGTGAATCCTCATTACCCCCCTTGTCCCTTGCGCCTTGTCCCTCGCGCCTTCAGCCTTGCGCCTTGTCCCTCGCGCCTTCAGCCTTGCGCCTTGCGCCCTGCCCCCTCCAAAAGCATTGCTTTAAGGCCAGCGACCGCCAAAAGGGGGGTAGAAACAGTCTGTGGAAGAGGTGGGTGTTCCATTTCTCGGCGGTCACTGGCCCTTCATCATGAGTTTCCATGTTATGGCGTCTTGCGGACGCCTCTCTGACCGCATACATTCTCGCAGGCACTATAAATAATTTGCTGATGGATTCCGGCAGGAAGGCGACGGATAGCGAAAAGATGGCGAATAACGGCGCGGCAACCGGCGCCCTGCGCCCTGCGCCTTCCTTTATTTTATCCTCACCTCGACGACCGCCACGCCGAGGTCCAGCCGCCTGACCTTCATGAGGTCCAGGGCCACGAAGCCCGCCCCCACCGTCAGGTTGTACTGGGTCTGCCAGGTGAGGTTGGTGAGGGGGGTGGTGAGCGTCGAGTTGAAGTACCGGGCCCAGGCGCCGGGATAGGGGGTCGTGAGGTTCAGCCGTATGTTCCGGCCCAGGGTCCACTCGCCGCCCTCGTAAATGTTGGCGTCGCGCACGACGAGGCGGGTCTCGATGATGGCGTTCTCCGTCCCGGTGAAGGAGCTGAAGTCGCCCGCTATCGACACGAACAGCATGGAGACGGAGAGGTTGCCGCCGTCGTCCTTGGAGACGCCGAAGTGGGGCGGGGCGCGGACCGCGGCGTCGCGGGGCCCTGCCACGAGGATCGCCCCCTGCTCGTAGATGTAGGACTGCTGGTCGATGTAGTAGTTCTGCGAGGTGTAGGTAAGGTTGCCGCGGCTCAGGGCGAAGATGTCGGCCGGGTCCGTCTGGTTGTGCACGGAGAGGCTGCCGTTGAACGGGTTGCTCACGATTCGGCCGGTGCTCCGGGAGAAGCCCAGGAGCGCGGAGGGGGCGTTGCCCAGGGTTATCTTGCTCGAGGTGGACACCGGGCTGTCCCGGAGCACCTGCGCGTCTATGTTCTCGCGCAGGGCGTAGAACTGCTCCAGCGTCCGCCGCATGTGCTGGGACTCGTCGGACTCGCCCCAGGCGGGGACGAAGACCACCATCACGATGGAGATCACCGAGCTGATGATGAGAAGCAGCATCACCGCCGTCACCGCGCCCGAAATGGCGTCCCGGTCGCGCCCCCAGCCGAACTTACGTCGCCGCAATGTCCATCACGTCCGAAGCTGCATCTCCACTATCGCTATCCCGAGCTCCAGGCGGGTCACGCCCGCGAAGGTGGCGTTCACGGACCCCGGCCCGACGGTGACCGAGTAATCGGCCGGGAGGAGCCCCGCATCCGGCCGCCCCAGGGCGGTGTTGAGGAAATCGGCCCAGGCGGAAGGATAGCCTGTGGTGATGTTGAGCGTGGTGCCCTTCCCGAGGGTCCAGTCGGTGCCCGAGTAGGTGGTGAGGTCGTAGACGTCGAGCGTGGTCTCCAGCTGCACGTCGCCAGTGCCCTCCCGGGCGGTGGCGGCCCCTCCCAGGGACACCAGCGTGATTGAGACCGTGTAGTTGCCGTCGGCCTCCCTCCGGGCCTCGACGTGCGGCCCGGCCTTCATCACGGCCCGGCCACCCTGCACTATCAGGAGCGCGCCGTTCTCGTAAACGAAGGTCTGGTCCACGTAGTACGTGTTGGCCGAGGAGTAGGTCAGCTGGCCCCGGGCGATTCCCTGGGAGTCGTTCCGGTCGGTGGTGTTGGAGACCATGTAGACCCCGGTTTCGGGCCGGAACCTGAGGGCGCCCGGGGCCCTCGTGATGTGGAAGACCGGGCCGCCCTCGTCCCCGATGGTCAGGCGGGTCGTGTAGGTCGAGCCCTTGCCGGCGAGGATCTGGACGTCGATGTTGTTTTTGAGCTCGAGCATCTGCGTCTGGATGCGCTTGAGCTGGGCCGCCTCCGTGTCCTTGCCCCAGATGGGCACGTAGATGCTCATGAACATCGACATGGCCCCCACGGCCACCATCAGGATGAGCAGCGTGACCACGATGCCCGAGGCCGCCCGGCGGTCCCGGCGCCAGTGGTGCCTCAGGGTGCGGTGGGAGGTGAGGGGCAGCGGGCAGCAGGGAGCGGTGACGGGATGATTCCCGTCGTCCACCGCTGCCCGCTGCCCGCTCCCCGCTCCCCGTTCCTCCCGCTGCCCGCTGCCCGCTGCCCGCTGCCCCCGTCCGATCACTTCGACACCCTCGTTTCCACGACGCTGAACCTGACGGTGAGCTGGGAGACGCTGTATATATTGAACGTGAAGCCGGTGGCGGACCAGGAGACGCTGTAGTTGGAGGAGGTGAGGTTGGCGCTGGCGGAGGCCGAAAGCACCGAATCGGTCAGCCAGCTCGCCCAGCCGTCCCCGCAGGTGGTCGAGGCGTTGAAGGTGATGTTCCGGTTGGACGGGAACGGTATCACGGTCTCCTCGGTGTGGACCACGCGCGTCTCGATGCCGGCGCTGCCGGTGCCGGTGATCTGGGCGGAGTCCCCGTACAGGGCGTATATCGAGAAGTGGACGTTCAGCGCCCCGTTCCCGTCGCGGGAAAAGCGCGGCTCCGAGCCCTCGCGGAAGGTGGAGCAGGTCCCCTGCCTGACGATGACGGCCCCCTGCTCGTAGATGTGCTCCTGGTCGACATAGTAGGAGTTGCGCGACTGGAAGGATATCCTCCCGCGGCCGATGCCGAAGACGTCGGACACGTTGTCGGCGTCGTGGAGCTCGAACACGCTGCCGCTGCTGTCCAGGGAGAGCGTCCCCTTGGACGGCTCGCCCTGTATGCCCAGAAACGAGCTCGTGGTCCCGGAGGTCATCACGATGTGGTAGTAGAGGCTCCCGGCACCCTCGCCCTGGTCGATCTGGTCCTCGATGCCGTCCCGCACCGACTGGAACTGGTTGGCCACCTTGTTCATGTGCTCGGCCTCGGCGTCCTTGGACCAGGACGGGACGTAATACAGGGCCACGCCGGCGAGCACGGTGGTGATGATTATGACGAACAGCACCGCGGTGACCGAGCCGGCTATGCCGCCCCGGTCCCTGGCCCACCGGGCCCTCACCGGACGATCCTGCCTCACCCTTCTCGCTCCCGAATTATCATTGTTTCATTGCCTTTTATAGTTATTCTGTCGGGAACCAACAGTCGCCCGGGCGAAAACGACGCTCGACCGGCAGGAACCGGGTCGCGGGACCGGCCGGAGCCCCCGACCCTTCCGGTCCGGCCGGCTCCGGCGGGACCCGTGCCCCGTCGTCGGTCCCGGTCACGCCCCGACCGCCTTCCGCCGAGGGCCCGTCGTCGCAGGAGCGCCCGGTGCCGGGCATCGAGGGTGCGCTGGCCGCCGACCGTCCCTGCCCGGTCGTGGTGTTACCCGTCACGGTGACGTCGTCGATGAAGAACCCGCCGAACCCGGCGCCGAGGTCCTGGTGGTGGTTGACGGTGTCGTTGCGCGTGACCACGCGGAAGCGTATCTGTATGACCGAGCCGGCCCAGCCCGAGAGGTCGCAGTTTAGGCGCGTGAGGGTGCCGGAGCTCACCCAGTTGCCCCCCAGGTTCACGCCGGTGTAGCTCGTCCCGTCGGGCCCGGCGGCCTCCGTCCCGGAGACGTTCCAGGCCGAGCGCACGCCCATGTTGAGCTGGCGCCAGCTCAGGCCGTTGTCGCCGGAGACCTCCACGCGGAACCCGTCCGGGGGCCTTCCCTCGGGGTAGAGGATGTTGAAGCGGAACAGGGCGTTGAGCCGGACGTCCTTGGCGCGGCTGAGGTCTATGGGTATCGTGACCAGGCTGTTGTCCAGGCCGCCCTTCAGGGTGTCGATGCCGGCGCGCGGGTTGTGGTTCCACCAGGCGCGGGTGCCGCTTGCGGCGAACCGGCCGTCGGCGTAGTCGTCGCCGTACATCAGGCCCTCCTGCACGAGCTCCCACTGGTCCGTGGCGGCGGCCGTCACCGCCGCAGCGTCGGAGCGCTGGACGCGTATCTCGACGTCGTCTATGGCCCAGCCGAAGCCCGTGCCCCCGCCGCAGAACAGGTACAGGAACCGGACCCTCACGTACTGCTGGCCGATGTACGGGGACAGGTCCGCCTGCACGAAGTCCCAGGTGAACTTCCCGGCGCCGGATATCCCGTTCCAGCACCAGCGCATGTCCGTGCCGGCGCCGTCCCTGAGGTGGGCGCTGCCCCACTCGGAGATCTTGAGGTTGTTGGGGTAGGGCTGGGTGGGCGCCAGGTAGCGGTAGGTCCAGGGCCCGCCGGCGCCCGGCGCCGTGCCGACCTGGAGCACGCCCCCGTTGGAGCCGACCTTGAGGTTGTACTTGTGCCAGAAGGTGAGCTTGGCCGAGGCGACGCCGGTCAGGCCGAAGGTCGGCGTGGTGATGGACTTGTCGCGCGGGACCTCGTCGCCGTCGTTCCAGTAGGAGGTGAAGCTCTGGGGCGGCGGCCCCGCCGGCGGCGTCACCGCCGTTATGAGGACGTCGTCCACGGACCAGCCGGTGTCTATGTTGTTGTCGTTGTTGGAGACGAACCGGAAGCGGAGCCTCATCTGGTTGGTGAGCGGCACGGTCCCCGAGACGGTCATGTCCAGGCCCAGCACCGCAGCCCAGGTGTTGTTGTTGGTGTCGGACTGCCACACCGTCACCCACGTGGCGCCGTTGTCGTTGCTGATGTCGGCGTAGCACCAGTCGTCGGCGAAGACGTCCGTGCGGTGCCAGAACGTGAGCAGGGGCGAGGTGTAGCCACCCGAGAGGTCGAAAATAGGGGAGACGAGGGTGTCGTCGTCGTTCTTGCGGTACTGGTTGCCGGCGTCGCGGTAGCACCGGTACGAGTAGCTGTCGGTGTGTGCCCAGGTCGTGTCCCGGTGCCAGTAGGAATCGGCCGGGGCGGCGTTGGTGATGGTCCACCCGGGCGGCGGCTCCAGCTCGAAGCCCTCCTGGATGAGGGTCACGGTGGCCTGCGGCGCGGCGGCGCCCTCCCCGCTGCGGCCCCAGCCGAGGGTGCCCGTCACGACCACGTCGTCCACCGACCAGCCCTGGGCGTTCGTGTTGCCGTCGGACCACATGCGGAACGCCACCTTCATCTGCGAGGTCGGGGTTAGGGCGTTGAGCAGGACGCCGGTGACGGACGCCGGGTTGGCGTTGTTGGCCCCCTGGATGTTGTTGGCGAAGCACTGGACGCCCACCCAGGTGGCGCCGTTGTCGTTGCTCAGGAACACGAAACCGGCGTCGAAGCCCCCGGCGCGGCGCATCGCCGGGCGGTGCCAGAAGCCGAGCTGCAGGTCGCGGTAGCCGTAGGCGTCGAAGGTCGGCGTGATGAGCCAGTCGTCGTTCCAGTTGGCGTAGGAGCCGACGCCGTCGTAGCATCGCCAGGAGTGGATTCCGGAGCCCCTGAAGTCGTTGGTCTGGTACCTCCAGAAGGTGCCCGCGGCGGCGTAGTTGCGGGTCGTCCAGCTGCCCGCGCCGGGCTCCATGTTGTCGGAGAAGAGCACGATCCTGGGGCTTGAGCCCGCCGCGTCGGGCGGGGGGGCCGGCCGGGCCGCCGGCGCGCCGCCGCGGCCCAGAGTCTGGGCGAGCTCCTCTATCTTCCTGGAGATGTTTTCGAACACCTGGGCGATGTCGCTGGGGCCGGGCGAGTAGTAGTACCACCCGCCGCCGCCGGGGGTGATGTTCGCCTCGGCCGCCAGGTTCACCATGTTCGTCCTTATGGTGGCGGTGATGCCGGCGCCGTAGCCTATGAGGAACACCGGTATCGGCTGGGTCTTGACGATGGCCATGGCGGCGGCCAGGCCGGCGGCCACGCTCGGCTGGTCCGAGTTGCTGTCCCCGTCGGTCAGGACGACTATGCAGCGCACTCGGGTGTTGTCCCCGTAGTCCCGGATGTACCTGTAGCTCACCACCACGGCGTTCCAGAAGGGCGTGCCCCCGTCGATCGTTATGTTCACGATGCCGTCGGCAAGCAGGCTCTTGTCGCCGGTGAGCGGGGTGAACAGCCTGGTGTAGTAGGGCGTGAGCGGCGGGTTGGGGGCGCTGTTGAGCGGGTAGTTCGTGGTGAAGGCCGCTATCGCCCCCCGGTCGCTCGTGTGCATCCGGTTGACGAACGTGAACATCGCCGACTTGGCGCCCTCGGCCCTCGCCGGCGTGTCCCACTCCATGGACCCCGTGGCGTCCAGCGTCAGGATGACGTCCACCGGCGTGCGCGAGGTGGCGACGGGCTCGTGCATGTAGAACGCCCTGTCCTGGCTGTGGTACTGCTTCGTGATGTTCGCGAGGCTGGCGTTGTCGGTGGTGTTCCTCCAGCCGTTGTACTCGGCCCAGCTGCCCAGAATGTCGCTTGCGACCGGCCCGGGGTCGAGGTACTCCAGGGTGGATTCGCCGTTGATGCGGGCGATGGTGGAGCTGTGGGACCACTTCCCGGTCCCGTCCTCCATGTCGTCGTAGAAGAAGTATACCTGGAGGTTCACCCGGGCGTCGTTGTTGAACTCGAAGACCTCCCCCAGGAGGTCGTCGGGGTCGACCCGGACCGACATCACCCGGTTGCCGGCGAAGAGGGGCGTCCAGATGACCTCCACGAGGGCGAAGGAGTCGTGCTCCACGGAGATGGAGACCGAGTCTATCACCGTGCCGCCGTCGCTGAAGCGCACCACGGCGTCGCCGCGGGTCCCGCCGGGGTTCCAGACCCTGGCCTTGAGCATGTAGGATTCGCCCATCATGGGCTTCATGTCCCGCAGGGGCTGCAATGTCGTGTGGAAGAGGTCCAGGTGGGTGATGCGCAGCTCGGTGCGCTCGTCGTACATGTTGAACCAGCCCATCACTAGGTAGGCGAGCTCGGCGTTGCAGTCCTCGTTGTCCGTGTAGGAGATGAAGCTCGGGTCCCAGCCGAAGACCACCGTGCGGAAGTTGGCGGTGACGTTGTCGTGCCTGATCGCTATGAACGGCCGGGAGAGCTGGACGTCGTCCACGCGGGCCGTGCCGGTCCCTATCGCCACCTCGAAGCCGTCCACCTCCCGGATGTTGAGGCCCCCGCCCGCGCCCTCGCGCAGGTCCAGGAGCAGGTCCCGGGTGACGGTGTGCCAGCCGTTGTCGGCGGTGTAGGCCCCCAGGCCGTGGTGCACCGGCTCGGCCCCCAGGAGGCTTGTGTCCGAGTTCGTGTAGGTGAGCGTGTGCTTCGTGCCGACGGTGTCCGTGAGGTGCCAGACGAAGGTGTAGGGTATGGCCGAGCGGAAGCTCCACCGGGCGACGGAGCGCTGCTCCTCCTTCCAGGGCAGCGAGTTGGGGTTCTGGTCGGACGCCTGGCTGAAGTCGCCCACGATGAAGGAGTTGGGGTTGATGTGCGCGCCGGTCCGGGCGACCTGTATCACGTTCTGGCCGCGCAAGGGGTCGTAAACGTTGGTTATCGTGGAGGAGGTCAGGGGCTGGACGACGCGGGCGTACCAGCCGGCGGTGGTGCCGTCCTTGCCGTCGGAGTAGACGATCTCGTTTGGGGTTGTGATGTCAGGCATCGGCTTCTGGTAGAGCATGCCCAGGCCGTCGTTGTAGGGGACGAGCTTGTGGGCGGCGTCGGCGTAGGTGGGCGTCGCCGGGTACCTGGTCCCGTGGGCGATGGGGTCCAGGTTGGCGCCCTCCAGGTGATCGGGCGTCCTCTGCCCGACGGGGTTGTCCACCCGCGCCAGCCGCAGGTAGTCCCGGACGAACGGGTCGGCGCCGCCCGTGTAGTCGCCGTTGGGGACGGCCCGGGGCCCGACCAGCCACAGGTACCGGCCGTCCCCCTTGTCGAGGAAGGTCTTGAGGCTGGCCTTGTCCGTGGCGGTGAGCGCGTTGCCGGCCTGGCCGGTCACCCATATTATGGCGTTGTAGAGCTCCATCTTGGCGATTCCGGGGCCGTCGCCCGCGCCGGTGGTGTTGACCTGGTCGTAGGTGTAGCCCAGAAGGTCGAACGCCCGGGTCAGGTTGGCGGTCGAATCGTAAAAGAGCCCGCCGTTGTTGGGGCTGCCGTCGTCGTCAACGACCAGCGTTCCGTAGCGGACGAACACGGTCCGGGCGAGCGAGGCCGCCACCTCGTTGTTGTTCTCGTTGAGCTCCTGGATGTAGTCGTAGGGGTCGACCTTGCCCAGCACGGTGTGCTCGCCGATCCGGTCCGCGATCCAGCCCATGGTCACCTTGATGAAGCCGCCCCGCCCGGGCACCTTCAGGCTGGCGTTGCCGGTGTCCTGCGGGATCCATATCTCCGAGGTGGGCGGGTCGAGGGTGGTGTTGCCCCCGCCTGCCTCTATCGTCACGTGCACCGGGTCGAACACGATCCCGTCCACGTAGAACCCGACCTGGAGCTGGGGCCGGCTCTGGTCCACCGGCTCGTCCCCGACGCCGTTGTTTCGCAGGTACATCGTGATGTTGACCATCTCCATGAACGCCGGCGTGGTCTTGCTGAACCGCTGGTCCGAGACCCCGAGGTCCCGGCCCCAGGCGGCGCCCACTCCGAACCACTCGAGCATCTCGTAGGTCATAATCGAGCGCTCGTTGGGCGACCTTATGCGGGAGGGCTCGAACCCGAAGAGGCAGGTCTTGTAGGTGTCGTCGGTCGGGGTGCCGTTGGTGGTGGCGTTGAACAGGATGGCGAAGGCGTTGCCGCCCCCCGACTCGTTGAACACTGCCGCGCCGGTGGGCAGGAGCCTCATGGTGTCGGAGCGGTCCGGAAGGCCGGTGGGGAAGGGCAGGTCCATGACCATGTTGAAGCCCGCCATCGGGTTCCGGCCCTCCACATCGTTCGTGAGCCCCACGTTGAGATGGCCCAGGGGGGTGGCCGGGCTCACCTTCATGTATGTGTTGAGGAAGGCGTTGGTCCGGCCCAGGCCGCTCAGGACGTCCTGCCCGATGAGCCAGAGCTTGCCCTTGTCGTCGAGGTAGCGGCCCAGCTGGACCTGGTCGTTCGCCGTGACCGTGGTCCCGGGCTCGTAGCCTGTGAGCCAGATGACGAGATCGTAGTCCACGAGGGGCCTCTCGCCGGCGTCGAAGAGGGGACCGTCCCCCCCGCCCGGGACCGTGTGGACCGAAAACGACGCCGCCACCGAGCCCAGGGCCTCCTTCATCGAGGTGGTGACGTCGCGCAGCCCCCCGTCGCCCGCCCGGTCGTCGTCCACGAGCAGGATGGTCGGCAGCACCTCCACCTGGAGGAGCGCCTGGTCCGTGGAGCCGCTGGGGTCGGTGACGTTGACGATGACGTTGTGGGTGCCCCCGCGGGGGGTCCGCCACACGATGGTGGAGACGGACTCGCCGCCCACCGGAACGCCCAGCCCGGTGTCCTCGCCGATGAGGTTGGCCGGGTCGACGCTGCCCAGGTAGTAGCGGACGGTGGCGTTGGCGGGCACGCCCCCCTGGTTGGAGATGCGCGCCGTCAGGTTGACGTAGGCCCCGTGCACCGGGAACCGGGGCAATGACTCTATGGAGCGTATCCGCAGCACCGGGTTCCCCGGGTGGGAGGCGATGACCGTGTAGCCAACGCGGTAGTCTGTCGAGGCGTAGTTGTTGGCGAACCGGGTCTCGTTGGGCAGGGGAACGATCCTGACGCTCAGGGTGTGCATCCCCCAGCTGCCGGCCGGTATGCGGTACTGCACGCTGAGGTTGGTCGAGGAGGTGCCGTCGAGGTCCAGAGTGGCGGTGAGCACCGGGTAGGACCGCCGGTCCAGCACGGAGTAGTCCGAGACCCTGACCGTGAAGTTTTGGGCGGCCGCCGGGCCGAAGTTGTGCACCGTGACATTGACGGTCACGGTGTCGTCGGCCATCGGGCCGTTGGTGTCGTTGAAGGTCGCGTTCCGGAAGAGGATGATTATGTCGTTGCGCGAAAGCCCCAGGTCGGGCACCATGCTGGCGTCCGGGCCGCGCTGGAGGACCTGGTCCAGGAGGACCATGTCGTTTTTCGTGTCGATGACCTGTATCCTCACCCTCTGGCTGGGGTTGGTGATGTACCGCAGCGTCCAGTTCTCGCCCACCTGCCAGCCCTGCCCGGCCTTGCCGTCGGTGATCGAGGCCTGCCGGTCGTACGTATCGTTCACGTAGAGCTGGAACCGGGTGGAGAGGTTGTCGAGCGCCTCGCCGCCCATGTGGAGGACGGTGATGTCCTCCCCGTCGTAGGAGGCCACCAGGTCCGCCCGCACGCTGTCCCGCGGGTCCTGCACCGTGCTCAGCTGGAGCGCCAGCGCCGAGACCATTATGACGGACATGGCGACGAGCAGGATGTCGCCGATAATCTCGGCCGCGCCCGACCGGTCGCCGGAGAACCTCCGCCCCGATTTTGCCCTTCCGATGCCGCGCCTTGCGTTCATTGCCTGTGCCCCCTTTGGGAATCACTCACGATAAGCTCGTTTCTGGAAAGGATCGTCATCACCGGCACCGCCGGGGCCGGCCGGGCCGCCTGCGGCGATGCGGGCCCCGTCCCGGCCGGCGGGGCCGCCTGCGGCGACGGCGCGGGATCGCCGGTCCCGACCGCATCCCCCGCCGCGGCCGGAGCACCGTCCGGGGCGGCCCCCGGCCCGCCGGCCGACCGGCCGCCGGTGGTGGTGTTGCCGAACACCGTCACGTCGTCGATGTAGAACCCGCCCCATCCCGTGACGGAGTGGTAGTGGTTCACCGAATCCGTGCGGGTGACCACCCGGAACCGCAGCTGGATGACCGAGCCCGCCCAGCCGGTGAGGTCGCAGTTGAGCCGGGTGAGGCTCGTGGAGTGGACCCAGTTGCCGCCCAGGTCCACGCCGGTGAAGCTCGTGCCGTCGGGCCCGGCCGCCTCCGTGCCCGAGACCTTCCAGGCGGAGCGGACGCCGAAGTTTATCGGCCTCCAGCTCACCCCGCCGTCCGACGAGACCTCGACGCGGAAGCCGTCCGGCGGTCGGCCGTCCGTGTAGTTGATGTTGAACTTGAACTTGGCGATGAGCCGGGCGTCCAGCGCGCTCCTCAGGTCTATGGGGACGGTCAGGAGCGAGTTGTCGAGCCCGGGCCGCAGGTAGTCGACGCTCGGGGACGGGCTGTGGCAGAGCCAGGCCCAGTCCCCGCTCCAGGCGTCGGCGGTGTCCGCCCCGCCGCCCAGCAGCGTGCCCTTCCGGACCAGCTCCCACTGGTCCCTGGATGTGTCGGTGACGGCCACGGAGTTGGAGCGGCTGACCCGGACCTCGACGTCGTCTATCCACCAGCCCAGTCCCCCGCCCCCGCCGGCGCGCAGGTAGGCGAACATGACGCGCACGTACTGCTGGCCGCAGAAGGAATTGAGGTTGACCTCGGCGAACTCCCAGTCGAAGTCGCCCTTGCCTGAGATCCCGTTCCAGGCCCAGCGGATCTCGGAGCCCAGGTCGTCGAGGCGGGTGATTGTGGTCTTCAGGTTGCCCTTGTAGGACTGGCCGGGGGTCACGTACTTGTAAGTGAAGGTGGTGTTGTCGGCCGAGGTGCCCACGAGCACCACGCAGCCGCTCAGGCCCATCGTGATGGAGTACTTGTGCCAGAAGCTCAGCCGCGCTGAGCTCACCCCGCGAAGGTCGATGCTCTGCGTCAGGGCGTACCGGTCGTTGGGGCCGGGGATGTTGGGGCTCCGGGCGCCGGCGGCGCCCTCGGCGGACCCGCCCGTCCGGGAGCCGGGCGCCGGCGCGCCGGGGCCGGGCGCCTCCGGCCCGGGCGCCGCCGCGCCCCGGGCCAGCACCAGCGACGAGAGCTGCTCGCCCACGGCCTGGAACACGCCGAAGAGGTCCAGGCTCGAGGGCGCGTAGAAGTAGGACCCCTTGGGGGAGGTGGTGGCGATGCGGTACAGGTTGTACTCCGGCGTGCCGGACTCCTGGGAGCCGGCGCCGGTGTAGACGGTGAAGGCGTTCTGGGCCCGGTCGACGACGTTGGCCGCCACCGAGGTGGACGAGAACGCCGGCAGGTTGGGGTCGTGCTCCAGGTCGATGCCAATGGTGAATAGGGGTATGGGCGCGTTGAGCAGCCCCTTGCGGGTGCCGTCGGCCACCGAGAAGCTCTGGGTGAACCAGTAGCCCGGGATGGCGGCCTTCCCGAAGTACTTGCCGGTGTGGCTGCCGGCCACCTGCGTCACCCCCCAGTTCCACCAGGGGGCGTAGCCCCACGGGTTGTCGTCGCTGCCCAGCTCCAGCTGGTTGTAGTCGGCGGGCCAGCTGGGGGGCAGGCCTATCGTGCCGTCCGAGCCCTGGTAGTCCTGGCCGTCGCAGAGCGCCACCACCGCCGGGACGCGGTCGGGGGATCTGAAGTCGATCACGTACTGGATCGCCTCGCCGAAGGCGAGCCAGATGGGCGTCCAGGCCTGCACCGACAGGCCGTTTATGGTGGTCGTCACCCCCGCCCGGCCGGCCGCGTCGAGCAGCGTGAACGGCCGCACGAACCGCTGGCCGGGGTTGGAGGCCATGCAGAATATCGCCACCCGGCTGTCGTTGGTCAGGTTGTTGACCAGCGTGAGGGCCGCCGCCTTCTCGTCGGCCAGGGGCTGGCCGGTCATCGAGTTCGAGGTGTCGAAGACCAGCGCCAGGTCCACCGGCGGCCCCGGCTCCTTCATGTGGAACGAGGAGTTCATGGAGTGGTAGTCCCGGGTGGTCTGGGCGAACCCGGAGAGCGCCTGCCAGGAGGACGCCACGCCGGTGCTCACGTTGCCGATGTCGATGTACTCGAGGGCCGACTCGCCGTTTATGCGCACCACGGTGGCCTCGTGGCGGAAGTTGCGCGCCCCGTCCTCCATGTCGTCGTAGAAGAAGTAGGAGCGCAGGTTAACGGAGGCCAGGTCGTTGAACCGCATTATCTCGGACACCACCGAGTCGGGGTCGAGCTGGACCGATATCTTGCGGTCCCCGGCGAAGAGCGGGGTCCAGATGATCTCGGCTATCGTCTCTCCGTCGGGCGCCACCGAGACGAACGAGGTCCCGATGACGGTGCTGCCGTCGAGGAAGCGCACCGAGCAGTCCCCGCGGGCGCCGCCCGGGTTGGCGACCACCGCCTTGACCACGTAGGAGTTGCCCATCGCCGGGTGCATCCCTTGGATGGGAGTCAGGTTGCCGTAGTACATGTCCATCTCCGTGACGCGCAGCTCCACCCGCGTCTCGGGCAAGCCCAGCCAGTGGAGCGCCATGTAAACGAGCTCCGATTCGTACTCGGTCTCCGGCACCGTGCCGCGCCCGGCGATGAACGAGAGGTCGTAGCCGCAAAGGAGGGTACGGTAGCCCATGGAGGACGAGTCGAACCGGACTGCGTTGTATGACGATCCCGCAGGGTTCAGGTAGGTCACGCCCCGGGCGTCCGCCCGCGGGGTCAGCCGGGAGCCGCCGGTGACCGGGCCGAATGTCCGGCTCGTGGTGTAGTTGATGCCGTGCCCCACCGGGTCGTCCCGCACCCCGAGGAGCGGGTCGGGCATCCCCACGCCCCGGTTCACGGCCGAAACGTGCAGGAAATCGTAGAGGAACGAGCCGGCGCCGTAGATGCCGGTGGGGAACATGTCCTGGCCGATGAGCCAGAGGCCCCGGTCGTCCCCGGCGGACAGGAAGCCCTTGAGGTTGGTCTCGTCCTGGCTGGTCAGGGGGTTGGGTGCCCCGGGGGCGCACTGGCCTGTGAGCCAGATGACCGTGTTGAACCTGCGCAGGTAGGATTCGGACGGGCCGTTGATGCCGGGGCCCGGCACGACGTACGTCGTGGCCGTGTAGCCCAGCCGCTCCAGGGCCCTCTGGAACTCGAACGTGCTGTTGTAGAAGGTCGCCATCGCCCGGTTGTTGGGGCTGTCGTCGTCGTCCACAACGAGTATGCTGTACCGGACGACCAGCGAGGACGTGGCGGAGCCCCACACCTCGTTGTTGTCCTCGTTGGTCTCCGCAATGAAGTTGAACGGGTCCACGCTGACGCGCACGGCGTGGCTGCCGACGCGGTTGGCCAGCCACACTATCGTCACCCGGACCACGCCTCCGTCGCCCGGGACCCCCGGCACCTCGACGGGGTTGGTGGTCATGGAGCCGTTCATCAGGGTGTCGTTGATGTACACCTGGTAGGGCGGGATGGGGGAGTTGTCCATGAGGAACAGCACCAGCACGCGGTCGCCGCCCTCCGGCTCGTACCCCTGGCCGTTGTTGCGCACCCAGACGGTGATGTTGACCTCTTCCATGAAGTCGGGGTTGAGCTTGCCGATTACCTGCTCCGACAGCGCCAGGTCCCGGCCGTAGCGGGCCAGGCAGTCGAACCACTTGAGCATGTGGAAGGTCAGGTTGGCGCGGTCGTTGGCGCTCCTGAGCTGGGAGAACTCGAACGAGAAGAGCGCCATCGTGTAGGTGGGCCCGGAGGAGTTGGTGGTGGCGTTGAACATCAGGGCGTACTTGGAGCTCGTGGAGGAGTTCCAGAGCGCCGCCACGGAGCGGCTGTCGTTGACCAGCTTGTCCGCGAGGTCCGTAAGGCCTCCAGCCCACGGAATCGAATTGACGGGAAGCGTCATGTTGCACGTGACGAAGTTCTCAGGCACGCCCTCCAGCGGGTTGTACAGTCCGGCGTCCAGCACCTGCCCGGAGACGTGCAGGTAGCCGCTCAGCCAGGCGGGCGCCGTGCTCCGCAGGTCGTTGACGAGGTCCTGGCCGATGAGCCAGAGCTTGCCGCCGTGGTCCATGTACTGTGAAAGCGACGCCATGTCGTTGGGGGTGAGGGTGGAGGTCCTCTCGTGGCCGGTGACCCAGATGACCAAATCGAAGTCGGCGAGCCGCCGCTTGGCCGGCCCCGTGTCGTACTTGGGGCCGTCGCCCCCGCTCACCTCGTAGTAGGTGTACTCCGCAGACACGGCGCTGAGGGCGGCCTCCACCGCCGAGGTGGCGTCCTTGAGCGTCCCGGGCCCGGCCTTGTCGTCGTCGACCAGGAGCACGGTCGGCAGGACCTCGATGTAGACCGTCCGGTTGTTGTTGTCGGGGTTGGCGTCGTCGGGGGGGCCGTTGATCACCGAGACGTTGGCGAACATCCGGTGGATGCCGCCGAAGCTGGGCAGCCAGACCGTGTCGACCTCGAGGAGCTGGCCGGCGGACACCGAGAGGTTGTAGTCGGTGAAGAGCTCCACGCCGTTGTCCCAGTAGGTGACGCTCGCCATCGCCGGCACGCCGCCCTGGTTGGCTATCCGCACGAACATCTTGACGGCGTCGCCGTGGATGGGGTGGTTGTTCGAAAACGATATCGAGGTGATGTTGAGGTCGGGTGCATCGGGCGTGGTTATGCCGGGACCGATGCGTATCTGCCTGCTCGCGTAGTTGTTCGTGAAGACGCTCTCGTTGCGCAGGGGGACCGCCCTGACGTAGACCGAGTGCGGCCCCCAGGCCGTGATGGGCCACGGCACGCTGACGACGGCCGTGTCCCCGGGGTTGCCGGAGGAGTTCAGGAAGGGCACCAGGCGGGGCTCGAGGGCCAGCGCCGTGTACATGAACACGGACGAGGCGACGGTTATGTTGTTCACAGGCACCCGGCCGAAATTGTGGACCACCACCTGTACGGCGAGGATGTCGCCCTCCACGGGGGCGTTGTCGCCGTCGTCGACGAGCGAGCCGGCGCGCCAAAACGATATGTCGTCGGCCGAAAGGCCCACGTCCGGCAGCAGGGAGTAGTCCTGGGGCCGCCGGATGAACTGGTCGGAGAGCACCCGGGAGTCGCGGGTGTTCACCACCACGACGTGCACCCGGTCGTCGGGGGAGACCACGGCGCTCACGTTCCTCGTCCAGACCTCCCCGACGCCCAGCGCGCCGTCGGGGTGCCCCTGCGAGATGGAGAAACGGGCCGGCAGGCTGTAGTCCTTTCCGATCTGTATCGTCACCTGGTCCTGCCGGAGCACGGCGCCGCCGACGTGCTCGATGGTGACGTTCGTGCCGTCGAACGAGGCGACCGTGTCCGCCTCGAGCGTGCCGGCCGGCGGGGGCAGGCTCATGAGCTGCGTCGCCAGGGCCGAGAGCATGATGACGGAGGTCACGACGAGCAGGATGTCCCCCAGCGTCTCCGACACGCCCCGCCGGTCGTCTTGGAACCTCCGGCCGCCCCGCCCCCGCACCCCGCGCCCTGCACCCTGCGCCCTGCACACTGTCATCGCCGGTCACCTCCGGGCGCATGGAAACGGGCGGCCCGGGTGGCCGCCGGCAGGCAGGATCGCGGCGGCCCGCCGGCGTCCCCGGCCGGCGCCTGCAGGGGGCCGGCGGCCTCGCCAGTGGCCGCCGTGCCTCCATCGCCCGGGGTCTCCCCGGGGCCGGCCCCACCCTGCATCTTGCCGGCTCCATCACTGCTGTGATGGGAATCAGGCACCGGCCCGCCGCCCGGCTGTGACCGGACCGCCCTGCCCCCGCCGGTGGTGGTGTTGCCCACCACCTGCACGTCGTCGATGTAGATGCCGCCGAAGCCGGCGCCGGCGCTCTCGTAGTGGGTGGCGATGTCGGTCCGGGTCACCACCCTGAAGCGGAGCAGGATGACCGAGCCCGCCCAGCCCGAAAGATCGCAGTTGAGGCGGGAGAGGGTGTTGCCCGCCACCCAGTTGTCCAGGATGTTGACGCCTGTCATGCTGGTGCCGTCCGGGCCGGCCGCCTGGGACCCCGAGAGCCCCGACGAGGAGCGCACGCCGCGGTTGAGGGCCGTCCAGGTCTCGCCGTTGTCGGAAGAGACCTCCACCCGGAAGCCGTCGGGGGGCCGCCCGTCCGAGGCGTTGATGTTGAACTTCAGGTTGCAGTGCAGGGCGGCGTCCAGGGCGTTGGTGAGGTCGATGGGGACGGTGGTGAGGCTGTTGTCTATGCCGCCCTTGAGGTGGTCCACGCCCGCGCTGGGGTTGTGGCACAGCCAGGCCCGCACCCCGCTGAAGGAATCCGCGACATCGGTCCCTCCCAGGGGCGTTCCCCGGGTGACCAGCTCCCACTGGTCGTCCACCGATGTGGTGGGCCCGGCCGCGTCGCCCCGCCCGGCCTTGACGACCACGTCGTCGATGTACCAGTAGCCGACGCCGGTCATGGTGGCGTTCAGGTAGAGGAACTTCACCTTCACGTGCACCTGCCCGATGAACGGGGAGAGGTCCACCGTGATGTAGTCCCAGCCTCCCAGCCCGTTGGTGCTCACGCCGTTGTAGCACCAGCGCATCTCCCGGCCGAAGTCGTCCCTTATCCTGCTTGCGGGGATGTCGAAGCGGATGTTGCCCGTGTAGGGCCTCGTGGGCGTGACATAGCGGTACTTGTAGTTGTTGTCGCCGGCGGTGTCGTTCCCCACCATTATGACCACGCCGTTGGCGCCCACCTGCATGGAGTACCTCTGGTAGAAGCTGAGCCCGGCCGAGGAGTACCCGACCAGCGAGAACGGCTGGGTGACGATGTAGAAGTCCTCGTTGGCGCGCCCGCCGGCCCCGCCCTCGCCGCCGCTCCCCGCCGCCCGCTCCCCGCTCCCGGACGACCTCCGGTCGTCTTCGCCTAGACGAGCTTCGCTCGTCTGCGGTTCGCTCGCCTGCGGTCCCGCTCCCTCCACCGATCGCATGATGCCCGGCGTCTCCACCGCCCCCTCGAAGGGCAGGATGGTGTGTATCCAGCAGTTGCCGCTGCCGCCGACCAGGTACAGGAATCGGTGGTTGGCCGTGAAGTTCCACCAGTGGTTGTCGTCGAAGTCCGAGGTGGATTCGTCGAAGCCGGTCCCCGGCGGGTTGCCTATCGTGGGCCAGAGCTGCCAGACGAACTCCCCGCCGCTGTCCGTGGCGAAACGGACGATCTGCAGGCCGGCACCCCCGCCGAAGACGGTCCTCCACTGGAAGGTGTGCGCCCCGGCGGGCAATGTGAAGTTGGCAAAGCCGCTCCCGTCGAGGTCGTAGGGGACCCAGATCGTGGCGTCCAGCATCGACTGGTTCACGGAGAGGGGCCCGGTCCCCATGACGGTCACGTAGACCGGGACGGTCGACAGGTACCTCAGGCCGTTCTGGTTCACGCCGTTCAAGCTGCCCAGCACCGGCAGCCCGGGGTCGATGTCGATGGTGATGGCCGTGCCGAACGAGAAGTCCTGGTAGAGGTTGTAGAGGCGGTTGGCGGCCTGGGCGGTGTTGGTCCCGTAGAGCTGGGGCGTGGACATGCGGTAGAAGCCGGGCTGCTCGGTGACCAACCGGTAGTCCCACACGCCGTCGGCGTAGAAGTGGTCCTGGTACCTGGGGCAGTTGTTGGCGAAGGCCTTGCCCGCGTGCTGCTCCTGGCCGAACACCACCGTGATGTTGCGGTCCGAGGTTATCCTGAAGTAGTGGAGGCTGTTGTCGTTGGGGGGCCCCATCCGGCTGAAGACCCTGGAGCTGTGGGGGTCCACCCGCTGGTTGAGCAGCGACCAGCCGCCCCAGCCCGAGGCCTCTGTCGACTCGTATATGTCGATGTCCAGGGCCTGGGCGTCCTCTATGTTGGAGACGAGGAAGCGCCAGGGCCACCCGCCGTTGCTCCTGTACATCACGAAGTACAGCTCCTTGCCGTAGGTGTAGCCGGTGGTGGACATGGCGTTGTCGGCCTCGTCGTTGTCGTTGGAGATGCGGTAGAGCAGTATGGGCTTGGTGGCGGTGACGTTGGCCACGGCGTAGGAGTGCGGGGCGCCGAGGTAGGTGTGCCAGCGCTCGCCGGCCATGAGGTTTCCCGACACGTCGGTCTCGAGAGTGGCGCCGTAGGTGCCGGGCAATGCCGATATCGCCACCCAGGTGACGGTCACCTGCGTGTTGTCCTCCAGGGCTATCGCGGCGACGTGGGTGTCCCCCCCCAGCCGGCCGGCCAGGTCGCCCATCACGGTGAAGTTGCGCCCGCAGGCCAATCCGTCGTCATGGTTGGCCACGTTGACGTTGGAGCCCTCCGAGGAGGTGACCACCACGAGCAGCGGCCCGGTGCTGTGTATCCTGTAGAGCGCACCGGCGGTCTGTTGGTGGTATATGGCCACGCGGCCCTTGGCGAGTATGCCCGTGTAGAGGAGGTCGTACTCGAGGGTCCCGGTGTTGAACCTCTCGACCGTGTAGCTGGCCTCCTTCTTGATGGCGACGATGTAGTATCCCTGGGCGAAGGAGACGTTCCAGGGGTCGTAGGTCAAAAAGAAGGTGTAGGTGTAGTCCTCCACCGCCGGCGCCAGCATGCGGTAGCTTCTGGGGTAGGTGCGGTAGTCCGAGGTGGTGGCGCACACCCCCAGGGAGGCGGACCAGTCCCGCACTATGTTGGTGTTGACCGTGCCCGGGTCCATGTACTCCAGGGGGGTCTCGCCGTTTATGCGCAGCAGGGTGGCGTCGTGGTTCCAGTTGACGGTCCCGGACTCCAGGTCGTCGAAGAAGAAGTAGCACTGGATGTTGATGCTGGCGCGGTTGTTGAACTTCATGACCTCCGCGACCGAGTTGTCCGGGTCCACGACCGCCCCGACCGTGCGGCTCCCGGCGAACAGGGGCGTCCACACTATCTCGGCCAGCGCCCGGGAGCCCGCGTCCACGGAGACGGTGACGGAGTCGATGACGGTGGTGCTGTCCATGAATCGAACGACCGCGTCGCCGCGAGTTCCCCCCGGGTTCCACACGACGGCCTTGAGCACGTACGACTCGCCTATCATGGGCTTCATCTGGCGCAGGGGCACCATGTTGCCGAAGTAGAGGTCCTGGAAGGTGATGCGCAGCTCGGTGCGCTCGTCGTAGAGGTTGAACCAGCTCATTATCATGTAGACGAGCTCCATGCTGTAGCTCTGGTCGGTCGAGTAGGAGACGAAGCTTGGGTCCCAGGCAGTGAAGACGGTCTTGAAGTTGAACTCGGAGTTGGAGTAGCGGACGCTGTTGTACGGGCGGTTGAGCGACAGGCCGTCCAGAAGGCCGGTCCCGACGTTCATCCAGACCTCGAAGCCGTCGACGGAGGCGATGTTGAGCGCCCCGTTGCCGGTGCCCTCCCGCAGGTCCAGGAGCAGGTCCCGGGTGGCGGTGTGCCACAGGCCGTCGGCCGTCCAGGCGCCGAGCCCGAACTCGGGGTCCGCCCCGGAGAGGTTGGTGTCGGTGTTGGAGTAGTAGAGGATGTGGTGGCCGCTGAGGGTGTCGGTGACGTGGAACCCGACCGTGTAGTCGATGGCGAAGCAGAAGGACCACTGGGCCACCCACCTGTCACGGTCCAGCCAGGGCAGGTCCTGGGGGTTCCAGTCCAGGGAGGGCGCGTGGTCGCCCAGAAGGAAGCTCGAGTCCTGGACGTTGACGCCGGAGCGCTCCAGCCGGATGACCCGGGAGCCGCGGGCGGGGTCGTCCACGTTCGATATCGTGTTGGTGGTGCCGACGGGGTTGATGCGGTTGTACCAGCCGGCGGTGGAGCGGTCCTCGGCGTCGCAGTAGGTCTCCCGGTTCATGCTGTTCAGGTCGGGCATCGGCGACTGGTACAGTATGCCCTCCCCGTCGATGTAGGGCACCAGCCTCCCGCCGCTGTCGGCAAACGTCGGCGTGGCGGGCATCCTCATCCCGTGCGAAACCGGGTCCTGGTCGACGCCCATGAGAAACGAGGGCGTCTTGGGGGCGGCGGGGTCCGTCACCCTGGCGACCCTCAGGAAGTCCCGGAAGAACGCCTGCGCGCCGTCGAAGTAGTTGCCGACGGGAACGGCGTCCTGCCCGACGAACCACAGGTAGCGGCCGTCGCTCTTTTTGAGGTAGCTCTCCAGGTTGGCCTGGTCGGCCGCCGTCAGGGAGGAGGCGGACTGCCCGGAGCACCATATGATGGCGTTGTACTGCTCGAGCCTGGCAGGCGCGGGGCCGTCCGCCGCCGGGTCCGGGACCACGAACAGGTCGTAGTCGTACCCGAGGGCGTCCAAGGCCTGGCTGATGTTTTGGGTGGCGTTGTAGTTCGTGGCCCCGAGGCGGTTGTTGGGGCTGTCGTCGTCGTCGACGAGCAGCGTGCCGTACCGCACGAAGAGCTTGCCGTCGCAGATGGACGGGTCCACCTGGTTGTTGAGCTCGTTGTTCTCGTCGATGTAGTCGTAGGGGTCGACCCTCACGGTGACGTTGTGCTCGCCCACCTTGCTGGCCACCCACGCCGCCGAGACCTTGATGTATCCGCCCCGGCCGTTGATGACCATCCCGGGATCGGGGGTGCTCTGGGGTATCCAGATCTCGGAGGTGGGATAGGTGAATGTGTACGTAACGGGCCCTCTCTCGACGGACACGCTGTCGGGGTCGAAGGTCTTGCCGTCCATGTAGAACCCTATCTGCAGTATGGGGGACACGAAGCCCGGGGGCTCGTCGTTCAGCCCGTTGTTGCGGACCCAGACCGTTATATTGACCTTCTCCATGAACGAGGGATTGGTGACGTTGAAGCGCATGTTCGAGATCGCCAGGTCCCGCCCCCACCGGGCCGAGCAGTTGAACCACTCGAGCATGGAGTAGATGATGAGAGACCGGTCGTTGGGGCTCGAGACCTTGCCCAGCTCGAAGCTGAAGAGCGAGGCCATGTAGGTCTCGGAGCTGCCGTTGGTGGTGGCGTTGAAGAGCAGCCCGACCGGGCGCTGGGCGCCGTCCCTCTCTATCAGGGCGTAGGCCGAGCGGGAGGTGTTCTGAACGAAGTCGCCGCGGTTGCTCAGGCCTCCCGTGAACGGGGTCCCGAACGTGAAGTTGGTGCCGGTCAATATCCGGTCGCCCTGCAGCGGGGTGGGGGTCCCGGCGTTCAGCGGGTAGGGCGTGGCCGGGTCCAGCTGCATCCGGGAGCCTAGGAAGGCGTTGCCGTACCCGAGGTCGCTCACGACGTCCTGGCCGATGAGCCACAGCCTGCCCCGGGACTCGTGCAGGTAGCGGGTGAGCTCGGACTGGTCGTTTCCGGTCAGGGTGTTGGCCTCCTCGAACCCGGTCATCCAGATGACGAGGTCGTACTCGACGAGCGGGTGCTCCCCGCCCTCGTACCTGGGGCCGTCGCCGCCGCCGACGGCGTGCACGCCGTAGGTCGCGCCCACGGCCTGGAGCCCGGCCAGCATGGGCGTCACGACGTCCCGGGGCGAGCCCTCGCTGGCTCGGTCGTCGTCGACCACGAGGATGGTCGACAGCACCTCGATTTGGGCGGTGCGCTCGTCACCGGTGGCGTTGGGGTCGGTGACGTTGACTATTATGGTGTGGAGCCCTCCCGAGGAGGTCTTCCAGAACACGCTGGACAGGGACTCGCCGCCGACGGGGACCCCCAGGCCGCTGTCGGTGCCGATGAGGGTGCCCTTGTTGTTGTCGTAGTACCTGACGGTGGCGGTGGCCGGCACCCCGCCCTGGTTGATTATCCGCGAGCTGATGACTATCGTGGAGCCGTGGGCCGGGTGGTCGGAGGAGAAGTCGATGTCGCGGATTCTCAGGTAGGGGCGGGTGGGGCTCGAGGCCATGACCGGGTACCCCACGCGGTACTGCTTGGTGGCGTAGTTGTTGGCATAGCGGCTCTCGTTGAAGACGGGGATCACCTTGACATTGATGGCGTGGAGGCCCCAGGACCCGTTCTCGATGCGGTAGCTCATCGATATGTTGGCCGCGTCCGATGCGTTCAGGAGGGGGATCGTACGGTTGCCCACATCGTAGGTGCGGAGGTCCAGAGTGGAGTAGTCAGTCACGCGCACCTGGACGTTGGGAACGGGGGCCCCGCCGTAGTTGTGGATGGTGCAGTTGATGGTGATGGTCTCGTTGGTCATGGGGAAGTTGCCGCTCTCGTTGATCGTGCCGTTGCCCCGGATGAGGTATATGTCCTGGGCAGAAAGCCCCAGGTCGGGGAGCCCGGCCGCCTCGGGGCCGCGCTGGACTATCTTGTTGAAGATGACGCGGTGGCCCACCTCGTCGATTATCTGCAGGCGGATGACGTCGGTGGAGTTGGAGGCGTAGGGCACGGACCAGGTCTGTCCCACCGAGAAGCGGGCGCCGCCCCCGCGGCCATCGGCGACCGTGCGGGAGGCCTTGAAGGTGTCGTTCGTGAAGAGGTAGAAGCGGGTGGTCTGGTTCGTGAGGGCGTCCCCGCCCCTGTGGGCCACGGTCACGTTGGAGCCGTCGTAGGTGGCGTCGAGGCTCGCCATCACCCTGTCCTCGGGCGGGTCGAGGGTCCCAAGCTGGGCGGCGAGCGCGCCCATCATGACAACGGCTATGCTGACGAGCAGGACATCCCCGACGATCTCGGAAACGCCCGTCCTGCCCTGCCGAAAAGACTTCCTGAAAACCTGGCCGCTCCTCATCGCGTTCTCCCTCCGGTCCCGGGTGCGTGCTTTGCATGCATCTCACCGTTATTATTAGGTTGGGAGAATATATTCTGAATATATCTTGGGAAAAGGCGCGGCGCAGGGCGCAAGGCGCAAGGGGATGGACAAGGGCGAGAGCGAATATCGCAACCATCCCCCTTGACCCTCGATCCTTGACCCTCGCGCCTTCGCCCCTTGCGCCTTGCGCCCTGCGCCCTGCGCCTTCGCCAACTAATAAATATCGCCCAGTCGATTATCGCGCGTGCCGGTCAACCTCACCCTGGGGATGCGCATACTGCTGCACCTTTCGGGGTTCGACCCCTCACGAGAGGGCTACGACCTCCCGCCCGACGTGACCCAGCAGGGCATCGCGGACGTGCTCTCCGTCAGGCAGAGCGACGTCTCCCGGGCCCTGGCGCGCATGAGATCGGACGGGCAGGTGGAGGAGCGGTCCGCCTCCATCGCGCCCGGCCGCGCCGGCCGCAAGCAGCGGCTCAAGGTCTACTTCCTCTCGGTGCGGGGCCGCGAGGCGGCCCAGGCCCTGGCGGCCCGGCTCCTCGATGTCAAGGTCAGGTTGCCGCCGGCCCGGGAGGGCGGCGAGGAACGCGCGGTCCCGCTGCGGGACGTGAACATGGCGATGGGGACCAACCTACCGCTCCTGCGGCTGGCCGGGATGGTCTCCCCGGAGGGGGCCCTGGTCCCCCCGTCGCCGGCACCGGGACCGGTGAAGGTGCCCGGGGCGCCGCCGCAGGAGGGTTTCTTCGTCGGAAGGAACGGGGAGCTCACCGCACTGATGGAAAAGATCGCCAAGGGCCCCGAGACCCTGCTGGTGGTCTCGGGGATAGCCGGCGTCGGGAAGACCACGCTGGCCGGGAGACTGCTGTCCTCGCTGAAGGACCGGCCGGGCTTCTATTTCCGGATAAGGGGCTGGGCCTCCTACGAGCCGCTGCTGCACGCCCTCCGCGACTTTTTGTGCAGGTCGGGGCGGCGCAGGCTGGCCGCCGCGCTCCGCAGGGGCGGCTCCCCGCCGTTCGACGAGGTGCTGGACGCCCTGCGCCGCGACCTGGACGGCCTGGGCGCTGTCCTTCTGCTCGACGACTTCCACGAATCCTCCGGACAGCCGGAGCTCCGGCACCTGGCGAGGGAGCTCCTCGAGGTGCTGCCCGCGCTCAGGCCGCCCTCGAGGCTGCTCCTCTTCTCCCGGACCGCCCCCGCCGTCTGCGACCCGCGGGAGCTCGCCGTCAGGAGGAATGTCTGGGAGCTCCCCCTCGGCGGCCTGGACGACGCGAGCGCCGCCGCCCTGGCCGCCCGGGCCGGGTTCCCCCCGCATGCCGCGGCGGCCGTCGCATCGGCCACCCGGGGCCACCCTCTCTCCATAATGCTCGCGGGGGGCGCGCCCGGTCCGGGGGGCGGAGCGGAGGCGTCCCGCCTGTTCCTGCAGGAGGAGGTCATCGGGGGCATCCCTCCCGGCGAGAGGCAGTTGCTCCAGGTCCTCTCCGTCCTCAGGCGGCCGGAGCCCTCGGGGACGGTCCTGGGGATGTCCGACGACCCGCTGGCGTTCGACGCGCTGAGCGCGCTCGTCTCCCGTTCCCTGGCCTCCCTCTCGGGCGGAAGGTACGAGGTCCACGAGATGGTCAGGGATGCCGCCTACGGGCGTTTGCCCGACGGCACCAGGAGGGCGATCCACACCCGGGCGGCCGCGCTCTACCTGAGGTCCGGCGGGGTGGAGGGCGAATCCGAGGCCGTCTACCATTTCCTCCGGGCCGGCGAGCCGGACAGGGCGGCGCAGCTCCTGCTCTCCATCGGCGGGTCGCTGATAGACCGGGGCCGCTTCGAGGAGTGCCGCTCGCTCCTCGACCTCCTGGGCGGCGCGGCACCGGCTGAAAGGGAAGGCCTGTGGAGGCTCCGGCAGGACCTGCTTTCGGCCTACGGCGAGTGGGACCTGGGCTACGAATACCTGTTCCAGTGCTCGGTCCTGGAGACGGTGACCGGCCTGGGGCTCGAGGCCCCCGGGGCGAGGAACCGCAGCCCGGTCGAGTGGGGGGCCGCGATCTCCGAGCACGAGCGCGCCCTCGGGCTTCTCCGGAGGATCGGCGACCGGGCCGGCCAGTGCGAGCTCTGGTCCAGCCTGGGATGGATGAGGCTCCTGCGCGGCGAGCGCCGCCTGGCAGCCGAGGCGTTCCGGAAGATACTGCAGGTGCCGCCGGCCCCCGATTGCCATGCGGCGGCCGTGAAGGCCGGGCAGGGGCTGGGCCACGTCGCCTGGCTCTCCGGGCGGCCGCGGGCGGCCGCCACCCGTTACCTGGCGACGCTCAGGAAACTCGGACCGGACGATGCCGGGGCCAGGATCGCCTGCCTAAACTTCGTCGCGAACCTGGCCTCCGCCAGGTCCGAGCTCGAGGGCGCCGCCCGCAGGCTGGAGGAGGCGCTGGAGCTCTGCGGGCGGGGCCGGCACAGGCGGGAGAGGGCCTACACCCTGCTCCATCTCGGGAGGGTCCGCTCTCTCCTGGGGATGCCTGACGCCGCGGTGGCCGCTCTCGGCACAGCGCTCGAGGAGCTCCGCGGCATCGGTGACGCGCACGGGGCGGTGTTCGCGAGGATGGCACTGTCCGCCCACCATCTTTCCGCCGGCCGGCCGGCAGAGGCCCTGGACCTGGCCGAGGCCGCCGCACGGGAATGCGACGCGCCCGAGCTGGGCGCCCTCGGGGCATACGCCGCGCGCCTCTCGAAGCTCGCCGGCCGCGGCAACGATGGCGGGGCCGCGCCCGCCGGGAAGGAGTCACCATGAAGACCCCAACGATAGTAAAGAAGGTGTGCGTGCTCGGCGACCCGGCCGTCGGAAAGACCAGTCTGGTCGGGCGGTTCGTGAACCAGCAGTTCGGCGAGGAGTACGTTTCGACCATAGGGGCGAGGGTGTGCGAGAAGAGGGTCCGGCCGGGAGAGGAGGCGTCCGGCCCGACCGTCCAGCTGGTCATCTGGGACATCGCCGGGCAGGCCCAGTTCACGAGCGTCACGCCCGGGTTCTACCGGGGCGCCGAGGGCGCGCTCATAGTCTGCGACCCGTCGCGCCGCGAGACCCTGCGAAGCCTCTTCAGCTGGGAGCATCGCTTCCGCGAGACCGCCGCGGCGCGCAACCTGATCGTCCTCTTCAACAAGACCGACCTCGAGGCCAGGTGGGAGGTATCGCGCGCGCAGGCCGAATCCGTGGCCGGCGAGCTGGATTGCCCCTGCCTGTTCACGAGCGCCAAGACCGGCGAGAACGTCGATGAGGCGTTCAACACCCTGGCGGCGAGGATGTTGAGGAAATAGGGAGCAGGCAGCCGGCAGCGGGCAGCGGGGGGGAAGGGGAGCGGGCAGCAGGGAGCTTTGGACGACGGGCTTCGTTTCGTCACCGCTCCCTGCTCCCCGCTCCCCGCTCCCCTTACCCCCGCTGCCCCCCCGCTGCCTGCTGCCCGCTGCCTACTGCCCCCTTTTCCCGACGTCATCCCGCTTCATGAAGAACCAGGCATAGAGCGCCGTGGACAGGATGTAGAGCAGCCCGCAGACGAGGAAAGGGACCTCCGGGTTGAATGCCATGAGCGCGCCTCCGGCCGCGACGGAGAGCATGTGGGGCAGCATCCAGGCCAGCTGGTTGGCGGCGACGGCCGTGCTGCGCAGGTCCTTCCCGACCAGGGTCATCATGTACGAGTCGGCTATCGGGCGGGAGGCGTTCATCAGGATCATGCGCACCGCGAAAAGGAATGCCGTGCTGCCGAAGTCCGCGGTCAGCGGTATCGCGAAAAGCGCCGCCACCGCCATCGCCTGCATGAAAACCAGTGTCCGGACGCTCCCCCGCCTTTCGGCTATGACGGGCATCGCCATGTAGGTCGCGGCCCAGAAAAGCTGGGTTGCGGTGAACAGGGCGGAGATGGTGGCCGTGTCGGCCGAGAAGCGCAGCTTGAAGTACACGGGGAAGAACGGTATGACCAGCCCGGCGCCCAGGCCCAAAACGAACTGGGGGAGGACGAACGGAAGGAGGGCGCGGGTGCCGCCCCCCGTCCTTGGCGCCGGGGCGCAGGGGCCCTCCGGCCGGCGCGTGAGCAGGACCGCCCCCGCGAGCACGATGCCGCCGGCGAACCAGAACAGCAATCGGAAGCCGCTCTCCTCCCCCACCAGTCCGACGAACAGGCCCGAAAGGTAGAACCCGAGCGCCCCGGAGAGCATCATCCCGAAGGCGTTGATGCTCATGAGATACTTGCGGTCGGCGTCGCAGGCCGTGTCCGCCAGGGCGGTGGATATGACGGGCGTGACGAGGGACGTGCCCAGGCCGAGAAGGAGCATCCCGGGCACGAAGTGCCAAAGCTCGGTGGAGAGCGCGACGCACACATAGGATGCAGCGGTGAGCGCCAGCCCGGAAAACAGCATGCGGCGCTTGCCGGCGCGGGGGGCGAGCATCCCGAACGGCAGGATGGTCAGCGCCACCGAGACCTCCATGAGCGACAGCAGGACGCCCTGGAGGCCGGTGCCGTGCCCGAGGCGCAGCATGAAGAGCACGAACGAGAAGAGGAATATCCCGTTGGCGACGGACACGAACGCCGCCAGCGTGACGAGCCGCCAGGCCTGCGGCGGGAGGGCCCGGATTCGCCCGATGAGGCCGTTGGCGCTGGCGGTCATGTTGGTGTGCTTGGCACCAAATGCCGGACGGCATCAAAAAGGATTGCGCTGGGGTGGGCGGCCCGTACGAATGCTGCGCTTCGCTCCGCATTCGTACTCGTCGCCCCTTTCGCTCTTTGCTATCATCCCAGCGAGAGCGCCTCCGGCGCCCTCCTGTTGATCGTCGTTATCGGTTATTATATGCGAGGGGGGCGATTCGAACGCCCGAACCGCTAGGGATAGGATCTTGAGTCCTACGCCTTTGACCAGACTTGGCTACCCTCGCGGGCCGATAAATCCCATCCGGGCCAATAAAGCTTGTCATGGACGGAGGCGCGGGGCGCAGGGCGCAGGGCGCAAGGCCGGAGGCGCAAGGAACAAGGTGAAATGGGCATGGGGGATCGCAGCTGCAGGGCATGCAGGGAGATCCCCTGTCCCAGACCCTTCATCCCTTGCGCCTCGCGCCTCGTCCCTTGCGCCCTAGCCCTTGCGCCTTGCGCCTTGCGCCTTGGGCCGTGCGCCGTGCGATTTCCGCTTTCCGGCGATCACTGCCTCGCGAACGCCTCCGTCCTTCCCTTGCGGATGGCCTCGAGGAGCCCCTCGACGGTCGCCCCGTCGCAGGCGGTGAGGCCCCGGCCCAGGTCCTCGACGGAGTGGGCGTCCGAGCCCCCGATCTGGGCCTTCCCGTTCTCCCGGGCCACCCGGCGGGCCTTGGCGTTGTCCACAGACCTTTTGGGGCTGGTCACCTCCAGCCCGTCTATCACCCCGATGACCTCGAAGACACGCCCGTTCATGCAGATGTGCGCGAGCTCCCCGGAGAACGCGTGGGGCACCACCGCCACCCCGCCTTGGTCATGGATGTCATCTATGAGCTCGGGCACCGGAAGGCCGGCCGGGGGGAGCTCGGATATCCCCAGAGCCAGCAGGTCGCCCCATTCCGTGGAGAGCTCGGCCCCGGGTACGAGCACGAAATCATTGTAGGGCGATTCGAGCAACGTCAGGCGATCATGATCGGTGAACGCCAGGCCCCGCAGGCCCAGTTCGCGGGCCCGGGCGATCGCCCGCTTCGTCGAGAGACGGGAGTCAGCCGACCCGTCTCCGTGGACGTGCAGGTCGAAAAGCTCGCGAGCGGTCGCCTTCATTACGCCCACCCCGGGCCGGCCCTGACCCTGTAAGTATTAATATATATCGAAACTGTCCCAAAGAATATAAGACCTTGTTCCGATTATTAATACAAGCCAGGAATAATGATAAATAGGAAGAGGGGGTTCCAAATCCCGACATCCGGAGGAAGAAGCATGCGAGATCGCAAATTGCCGTTGGTGCTCCTGATTGTCGCCATCCTTTGCATCCCGCCGGCGGTGACCGCGGCGGGCGAGGGGCCCGGGCCGGAGGCTGCGGTCGTGCCGCGGGGCGAGTACAGCCAGCAGGGCAGCTGGGAGGGCGAGCTGAAGCTCACCGGGGGATACTACACGAACTCCAATCTGACCGTCTCCCTGCCCAACAACGCCACCATCAACTTCGCCTCCCTGGACATCCTGGGCAAGTGGGTCGAGGGTCCCAAGCAGTCGATGGACTGCGATTTCGCCTCCGATCCCGGCAACCAGTACACCGCCTACGCCGGGGTGTACAACAAGAACGCGCCCGGCAGCGCGAAGCCCAGCGCGTTCCAGGGGGCCCAGCTCCAGGGCTCCGAGCTCAGCAGCATCGCCTACAGCGACGCCAGGTACGCCCAGTACTGGGGCTACGGGTGGAACAGCGAGTGGGCCTTCCACCACTTCCAGTTCAAGCTGCCGCTCGACAAGGTGACGAAGGTGGTCGCCACCTACGAGGGGTTCGCCGGCTACTCCTACTACGGAGTGGGAACGGTCGCGGCCTACATCTGGAACAACGCCTCCCAGGCCTGGGACGTGCTCGGGACCGGCAGCGACAGCCCCAAGTCGACCTTCATGAAGGAGTTCAACGGCCCGGGCCACCTTACGGTCCAGGGCAACTACAAGTACATCGACCTGCTAGCCATCTGCCAGAAGGGATCCAATGTCTACGGGAACGAGTACAACGTCATCAACACCGATTATGTCAAGATCTACGTCGAGGGGAACGTGCTCACCTATCCCGCGAACCCCAAGCTCACCGTGGGCTCCGCCTACAACCCCGCATGGAGCATCCAGACCGACAAGTTCGACTTCCTGGTGAGCGTCGGCACGGCCGACCTCATGAACCAGATACAGGACGTGACGAGACGGGCGACCACCCAGTACGCCGAGGTCCGGTTCACGTTCAGGTCCGAGACCGTCGGCAGGGTCAACGTCACCAACCTGAAGATCAGCTACACGTCGCCCCCGTGGTACAAGGGCGGCCTCGACAGGGCCTACTCCCTGGAGGAGGACACGCCCAATCCCAAGCTCATCGACCTCAACCAGTACTTCACCGACGACATCGACGAGAAGAAGCTCCGGTTCGATATAATTTACGAGGAGGATTCCAAGAAGCTGGACGCCGACATCGATCCAGCGGGCTGGATGGGCTTCAAGCTCCCCACGAAGAACTGGTGGGGCTCGATGAGGTTCCAGGTCCGGGCGACCGACTCCGACAGCCTCACGCGCGATTCCCCCAAGTTCACCGTCAGCGTGACATCGGTCAACGACCCGCCGGTCATCTCGCCAATAGGCCACATGATCGCGACCGAGGAGGTGCCCTTCACCTTGCAGGTGAGGGCGCGGGACGTCGACATGGACCTCGACCCCGAGGAGATGGTGATGTTCTCCGACAACACCAGCCTCTTCGAGATAGACACCTCGACCGGGAAGGCGTCGTTCACTCCGAGGCAGGAGCAGGTCGGCCTCTACAGCATAGGCATCATCGCGACCGACCTTCTGGGCGACACCGACCAGGAGAACTTCACCCTCGAGATAATGGACGCCGAGGACGCGCCCGTACTGGACGACATCCCGGACCAGTCGGCCATGCAGGACCAGCCCTTCCTGTACACGGTCACCGCCACGGACCCCGACCTGCCCTACGGCGACTCGCTGAGGTTTTTCGACAACTCGCCGCTCTTCGTCATCGAGCCCGACACGGGCCTCATAAGCTTCACCCCGACCGTGAAGGACATCGGTTCCTACCTGGTGTCGATCACCGTCAACGACGCCCGCGGCGGGACGGACGTCCGGCAGTTCGAGCTCAAGGTGCTCAACCTGCTGGGCACCCTCAACCGGCCGCCCGCGGTCGAGGCGGTGCCGGACCTGACCGCGCAGGAGGGCGTGCAGTTCGAGCACACGGTCAAGGGCTCCGACCCGGACTTCAACTCGGGGGACAGCATCAGCTACGCCGACAACTGCCCCGTCTTCGACATAGGCGCCGGCAGCGGCCGGATTTCTTTCAAGCCCACCGCCAAGGACGCCGGCTCGTACAAGGTCAAGGTGACCGTCAAGGACAGGGAGGGGCTGACGGCGACCGTGGAGTTCAACCTGACGGTCCTCAAGACCAACCACCCGCCCGAGATAACCGAGGTCCTGCCCAAGGACGGCACCGAGGTGCTCGCGAAGCGCGCCTTCAAGCTCTCCGCGGCCGCCCGCGACGTCGACGGCGACCGGATCAACTACACCTGGATGGACGGGCCCACGGTGCTCGGGTACGGCCCGGAGATCACCGTGAGCTTCCCCGACGAGGGGACCTACATCATCACCGTCATCGCGTCGGACGGCAAGCTCGAGAAGGTCAACGAGACCACCATCGAGGTGGTGGACAGGATCTCGACCGGCGGCCCCTCCGGGAGCGGCACGCCCGGCTTCGGGGCCGCGCTGGCGGCGGCGGCCGTGGCGCTCGCGGCGCTGGGGATGGCGCGCAGGAGAGGGCTGCGCAGGTAGGCGGACGGCATTTCAGGGTGCTGGGTGCAGGGGAAGACGGGCCGTCCCGCCTCCCGTGATCGTCGCCCTGCCGCGACATCGCGCCCTGAACCCTCGTCTTTTCCCCGCACCCCGCACCCTGCACCCCGCTCCCTGTCACTCTAGTAACTATTAAGAATCATATCGTTTTTTCGCGTCTTGTGTCGCGAACCGTCAGACAGGGTTTAATAGCTCCTGTTTTTCTGCTCAATACGGGAAAGGAGGCGTGGGGATGCTGAAAGGGCGCGCAGGATGGGTCATCGCTCTGGCTCTGGGTGTGGTTCTGGGTCTTCCCGCGGTCCCGTCCGAGAGCGCCCCGGCGGGGGCCTCCGCCTCGGCGCGCGGCGAGTTCGTCCAGGACCAGACCGTCGAGCTGGGCTTCGACAACGAGACCTTCCAGAACCTGTCGTTTTCCATCTCCCTGCCCTCGAACTCGACCATCCACTCGGCGTCCGTGGACCTCGAGGGGCGGCCGGTGGTCGGGCCCGACACCGGGGTCGCCTGCGACTTCAGCGGCGACACCAAGGACTATGTCGGCTACAAGGGCACCTACTCGAAGAACGCCCCCGGAACCGCAAGGCCCACCTCATTCCAGGGCACCCAGATGCAGGGCTCCGACTTGGGCCGGGTGGCCTACCTCGACGGGACCTATGCCGAGCAGTACGCCTACTCGTGGAACGGCGAGTACGGCTACCACCACTTCAAGTTCAAGCTGCCCCTCGACATGGTGGACAACCTGACGGTCACCTGGAACGGATACTCCGGCTACTACTACAAGAGCGGGAGCTACACCTACGGAGGCTACGGCACCTCCAGCGTCTACATCTGGAACAACCAGAGCCTCGAGTGGGAGTACGTCGGCAACGTCTCCGGCGCCCCCAAGACGGTCTCGAAATGGTTCAACGGCTCCGCCTACCTTGACGGCACCGGCTGCGTGCACGTCCTCTCGCTGACCAAATCGGGCTGGGCCTACTCCGGCAGCTACGCCTACAACAACATGGACACGGACTACGTGCGCGTCTGCGCCACCGGCAACGTCCTGCTGTACCCGAAGGACCCGCTCATGGACATCGGCGCCAACGGCCGCGTCGAGTGGTCGCTGGACGTCGAGGAGTTCGACTTCATGGTCAACGTCTGCGACTACTCGCTGGTCCAGGAGCTCCAGACGCTGGTGAAGAACTCCCCCGGCCGCTTCACGCCGATAAAGTTCCGGTTCCGCTCCCAGGCCGAGGGCTTCATCGCGGTCTCGAACCTCACCATCTCCTACAACGCGCCCCCCTGGTGCCGCGGCATCCCCGACACCTACGTGCTCGACGAGGACACCCCCGCCGGGGCGCTCATCGACCTCAACCGCTTCTTCGACGACGACCAGGGCCGGCTGCAGTACGAGATAACCTACGAGGAGGACGCCAAGAAGCTCGACGCCGAGATCTCGGCGGACGGCCACAGCCTCGACTTCAAGCCCCCGACCCGGAACTGGTGGGGGGAGATGCGCTTCCGGGTGAAGGCGACGGACCCGGAGAACGTCCCGCTGTCCGCGGAGAGCAACGCCTTCCGGGTCACGGTGCGGCCCGTGAACGACCCGCCGGTGCTGCAGTACCTCATGCCCCAGGTGGCGTTCGAGGAGACGCCCTTCCGGCTCACGGTCAGCGTCCGGGACGTCGACATGGACCTGGACCCGGCCGAGAAGGTGGCCTTCTCGGACAACACCGACCTCTTCGACATCCACCCCGGCTCGGGCAAGATAGAGTTCACCCCGGCGCAGGAACAGGTCGGTTCCTACAACATCCAGATAGCCGCCACGGACTTGGCCGGCGCCCGGGACGAGCGCAACTTCACGTTGGAGGTCCGCAACATGCCGGACGCGCCGTCCCTCCAGTCCGTGCCGGACCTGGAGGCGCCCCAGGACCAGCCCTTCTCGTTCCGGGTCCGGGCCTCCGACCCGGACATTCCGTACGGCGACGGCCTCAACTTCTCCGACGACACCCCGCTCTTCGACATAGACCCGCTCACGGGCCTCATCCAGTTCGTCCCGTCCGGGAAGGACGTGGGCCGCCACCCCGTCACTGTAAGGGTAACGGACACGACCGGCCTGTGTGCCGACAGGAAGTTCAACCTCACGGTGCTCAACACCATCGGCAACATCGACCGGCCCCCGGCGATCCAGGCCGTCGGGGACCAGACCGCGGTGGAGGGGCGGCCCTTCGAGCTTGCGGTCAAGGCGTCGGACCCGGACCTTCCCGCGGGCGACCTCCTGGAGTACTCGGACGACTGCCCGCTCTTCGACATCGACCCGGACGGCCGGATCGCCTTCACGCCGCGCTTCGAGGACGCCGGCATATACAACGTCAGCGTCACGGTCAGGGACCGCGACGGCCTCTCGGCCTCGGCGGCGTTCGTCCTGACCGTCCTGACGGTCAACCACGCGCCCGAGATAACGGCGCTGAGCCCCGAGGAGGGGAGCAACTACACGACGGGGGCCAGGATCGTGCTTCGGGCCTCCGCCACCGACCTGGACGGCGACGCGCTCAACTACACCTGGAAGGAGGGCGGCATCATCCTTGGCCACGGCGAGGAGCTCGGCGTCTCGTTCGAGGAGGTCCGGACCTACTTCATCACCCTGTCGGTCTCGGACGGGGACCTGGAGGCGACCCGGGAGACCTCGGTCGTGGTTCTGGAGCCGCCGCCCGTGCCGGGCCTTCTCGGATCACCGGGCGCGCCCGGCTTCGGGACGGTGCTGGCCGTGCTGGCGCTGGCGGGGGCCGCCGTCGCGCTGGCCGCCCGGCGTCGGAAGGGCTGAGCGTCGCCGCCGGCCCGCCGCCCCGCACCGCTCCAAAAGACATTTATCCCCCTAGCGTCTTGAAAGATGCGCAAGGGATACCGATGAGAACCCCCAGGATACTGTCGGTACTGGCGCTGACCGCCCTGCTGGCAATGCCCGCCATCCCGGCCGCGACCCGGGACGGGGAGGGTCCCGCGGCGCCGCGCACCGAGTGGCGCCAGGCCGGCGTCCAGGACTTCGAGCTCAAGGCCAACGGCTCGGTGTACGAGAGCTCTCTTTTCAAGATCCCCGTCCCGGCCAACGCCTCGGTGACTACTGCATCCTGCGACGTCAAAGGAGGCTACGTCAAGGGGCCGCTCACCTACGCCGCCTGCGACTTCAGCGACGAGCAGGCGGGCCACAAGGCCTACAAGGCCTCGACCAACACCTTCAGCCGGAACACCCCGGTCTGGTCCCTCGCCCAGAGCCCGGTCTCCTCGGGCGAGTACTCCAAGCTGGCCGCCAGCGACGACGACAGGCTCAGCCAGCTGGGCGACTGGACCGACCAGGACGGCTACGAGCTCTTCAGGTTCCATGTCCCGGTGGACGAGAGCCGGACCCTCGTGGTCAATTGGGAGGGGTACGCCTCCCTGGACTCCCTGGGCTACTATTTCGTGTACATCTGGAACAACTTCACGGGCATCTGGGAGCTCCTGGAGACCGCCAACCCGACCGCCGACCGCTGGGTGCGCATGCAGTTCGACACCGACTACTACATAAACGACCGCTCCGTGTGGGTCCTGGCCATGAACGACAACGGGGGGTACATCCACACGGACTACGTGAACATCACCATCTCCGGCTATCCCTTCCTTTATCCCAAGAACCCGATGATGGACATAGGCGGGGACGGCAAGCCCGAGTGGTCCCTCAAGACGGAAAAGCTCGACCACACGGTCATGGTGTACGAGCCGGCGATGCTCCAGGCCCTCGACGACGCCGCCCGGGGGGGCACCTCCAAGGACGTCAACGTCACCATCCGCTTCGTCTCGGACACGCCGTGCAGGATACGCCTGTCCGCGTTCTCGTTCAACTTCAGCGCCCCTCCCTGGTGCCGGGGCATCCCGAACATCGTCCTGGATGAGGACTCCGCGGAGCAGTCGGTGGTGGACCTTGCCCACTTCTTCCAAGACGACGTCGGGGGCAAGCTCACCTACCAGGTGAGCTACCAGCAGGACTCGAAGAGGGTCCAGTGCCTGGTGAACGCCGACGGCCACACGCTCGATGTCAAGACCGTGACGCGCAACTGGTGGGGCTCTGTCAACTTCCGGGTGCGGGCGGTGGACAGCGAGGGGCTCTCCGGCGAGTCGGGCAACTTCACCGTCACGGTGCGCCCGGTCAACGACGCCCCCATCATGCCCCAGATACCCGCCCAGATGGGGACCCAGGGCCTGCCCTTCACCTACAAGGTCACCGCCCGCGACGTTGACGTCGACCTGGACCCGACCGAGACCGTGACCTACTCGGACAACGCCTCCTTCTTCGCGATAGACCCGCAGACCGGCTGGATCAACTTCACGCCGAGGCAGGAGGACGTCGGGACCTGGTACATCTGCGTCACCGCCACGGACTCGCACGGGGAGGCGAGCTTCGCGGAGTTCTCCTTCCTCATCGAGGACGTCCAGGACCGGCCGGTGATGATGCAGATACCCGATCTTCGGGCGACCGAGGACGAGCCGTTCAGCTACACGGTGGAGGTGAAGGACCCGGACCTGCCCTACGGGGACGCCCTGACCTTCTCCGACGACTGCGCGCTCTTCAACATCACCCCCGACACGGGGGTCATAGCCTTCACCCCGACGATCCGGGAGGTCGGGTTCTACCAGGGCAACATCACCGTGCGGGACAGGCGGGGCGGCGTGGACCGCCGCATGTTCAACCTGAGCGTGTTCAACAGCATAGGCTCCTTCGACCGCCCGCCCTCGGTGGAGCCCATCCCCGACTTCACGGTCGTCGAGGGGACGCCATTCACGTACCAGGTGAACGCCTCCGACCCGGACGAGGACGATTCTCTGTCGTTCAAGGACAGCTGCCCGATATTCATCATCGGGGCCTCCAACGGGACCATCTCCTTCACCCCGAAGAAGGAGGACATCGGCACCTACCTCGTGAAGATAACCGTGAGCGACTGGGAGGGCCTCGACGCCGAAACGTCGTTCAGGCTGACCGTGCTCCGGTTCAACAGCCCCCCGGTCATAACCTCCTTCAAGCCGAAAAACGGCACCAAGGTGCTCTTCGACCACGAGGTGGTGCTATCGGCGGACGCAACCGATCCGGAAGCAGACCGACTGTCCTACACCTGGGTCGAGGGCAACCGGACATTGGGGCGCGGCTCGAGCATCGTGACGATGTTCAGCCTGCCCGGGACCTACGTCGTGACTCTCGTCGTCAACGACTCCCGCGACGAGACCACCCAGAACATCACCCTGCAGGTGGTCACCAAGCTCGACACGCCCAAATCCAGCCCCGGTTTCGGGACCGTCCTCGTGGCGGGCGCGGCCGCCATCGTCGCCGTGCTCGTGGCCAGACGCAGGAAACGCTAGGGAAGGGCAGCGGGGGGATGGCGCAAGGCGCAGGGCGCAAGGGACGGAGGCGCAAGGGGGAAGGCGCAAGGAGCAAGGATTCTACCCCGAAACCGCCCCATGCTTCCCCGCGCCCTGCCCCTTGCGCCTTCTCCCTTGCGCCTCCGTCCCTTGCGCCCTGCGCCCTGCGCCTTGCGCCTTCCTCCTGCAACTCCTCCCCGTTGCCCGCTGCCCGCTCCCCAATAGTATAATAAATCGTACCGTCCGTTACAGTACCCGTGAAAATAGTCGTGCTAGGCTCGGGCGGCTCCTGGCCCTGCCGGGACCGAGCCCCGCCGGCCGTGGCGCTCAAGCTCGACGGCGAGATAATCCTGTTCGACTGCGCCGAGGGCACCCAGCGCCAGTTCATGTTCTCCACGCTGTCGTTCATGCAGGTCGGGCACGTGCTGCTTTCCCACCTGCACGGCGACCACTTCCTGGGCCTGCCCGGGCTCGTGGAGACCATGGCCCTCAACGACCGCCAGGACCGGCTCGACGTCTACGGGCCCCCGGGGACCGCCAGGCGCCTCCGCACGCTCTTTTCGGTGGGCTACTTCTCCGCGGCGTTCCCGGTCGGGCTCCACGACCTGCGCGGCGGCGACGAGGTCGATTTCGGCACCTGCCGGCTCCGCTGCGCCGAGGCCTCCCACCAGGTCCCGTCGCTTGCGTACTCCGTCGAGGAGCCGCCCCGGCCCGGCCGGTTCAACCTGGACAAGGCCAGGGCGCTGGGCATTCCGGCGGGCAGGCTCTACAACCGGCTCCAGGCCGGGGAGACCGTCACCCACGCAGGAAGGACGTTCTCGCCGGACATGGTGCTCGGGCCGCCCCGGGGCGGCCGCAAGGTGGTCTACACGGGCGACAGCGCCCCCAGCGCCGCGCTGACCGAGCTCGCCCGGGGCGCCGACCTGCTCATCCACGATTCCACCTCGGACTCGGCCCTGGCCGCCAAGGCCAACCAGTACGGCCACAGCTCGAGCGTCCAGGCGGCCGAGACCGCCCGGAGCGCCGGCGCCCGGATGCTACTTCTGGTCCACATAAGCCCGCGCTTCGGGAAGGAGGACGAGCCGCGCATGCTGGCCGAGGCCCGGGCGGTGTTCCCGGACACGGTCCTGGCCTCGGACCTTCTCGAGCTCGACATCCGGCTCAGGGACTGAGGCGCGCCGGCGGCGGGCGGCGGCCCGCGCGAGATCCCGCCGGGCAAACCTTAATGCCGGCCGTGCCCGATACGCCCTCCCGATGGATGAGGAGCCGTTCCGGGAGGTCTGCCGCACCCTGCGGGACCGCTTCTCTCCCACCGTGGCCTATCTCATCTGCCCGGACCCGGAGGTCATCCGCAGGGTCCGGGAGGTACTGGGGGAGCTGCCGCTCATAGTCCCGGTCAACCTGAACGGCGCCGGCAACGATATGCTCGCCGCCGGGCTCAAGAAGCTGGGCGTGAGGGTCCACCTCATCCACGAGGACTTCGAAAGCGACCTGGGCGTGCTCCCCCAGGCGAGGGTGCTGCTCCTCTCGGCCCACTCGGCGAGGCTCTTCGGGGCCGGCGACCGGGTGCTCCTCCTGGTCCACACCGGGGTCCAGGGCTGGGGGTTCTTCGAGGGGCGGAACCTCCGGCGCAACCGCCTGGGCGAGCTGCTCCAGGGCCGGCTGCGGACGGAGGTGCTAGAATCCGTCCTGGACCTGTCCATGGAGCTGGTCCGGGAGGGGCGCGAGGGCTTTCCGGTGGGGGCGCTTTTCACGATCGGCGATTCCGGGAGCGTGATGGGGGCCAGCCGGGAGGGCATCGCCAACCCGTTCGAGGGGCACCCCCTGAGGACACGGGGAATCGGGGACCGGCGCAACTGGAAGACCATAAAGAACTTCGCCGCCCTCGATGGAGCCTGCGTCCTGGACGACGACGGCAACGTGGTGGCGGCGGGGCGGTACATCAACGTCGGGGAGAACTGGTCGGCCTTCCTCAAGGGCGTCGGGGGACGCCACAGCGCGGCGATGGTGGCCTCGGCCGGGACCAGGGCGGTGGCCGTCTGCGCCTCGCAGGAAGGCAACATAACCGTCTTCATGGACGGCAAGCCGGTCTATTCCATCGGCGTCCGGGGCTGATGGGATGGCGGGGCGCTCTCTCGGGCTTCTGGACATCCCGGCCGGCCGGTCGGGCCCGGCGCCGCGCTTTGCGCGTTTCCACGTGTGGAAGGCCCTCCGGGCCATCGGGCGCGAGGGCCCCATCGGCCGCCAGAGGCTCGCGGCCGCCATCGGGCTGGGCGAGGGGAGCGTGCGGACGATAGTCAACTTCCTCGTGGCCCGGGGGCTCGTCCGGGCCGACGAGGCGGGGATGAGGCTGACCGCCCGGGGCGAGCGGGAGACCGGGGCGGCCGGCCTGTCGATGGCGACGGTCAACGCCCGGGGGCTCTGCGTCGGGGAGTGCGACGTGGCGGTGCTCGCGCGCGGGAGGGCGGAGCGCGTCAGGGACGGCCTCCGCCAGAGGGACGAGGCGGTCAAGGCCGGGGCGGCGGGGGCCACGACGCTCGTGTTCCGCGGGGGGCGCCTGCTCATGCCGCCCGAGACCGACCTCGACGCCGAGTACCCCCATCTCGCCAGGCAGGTCCGGGCCGCCTTCGAGCTGCGGGAGGGCGACGTCATAGTCATCGGGTCGGCCGGCGACCTCCGGGCGGCCGAGGACGGGGCGCTGGCGGCCGTCGTGGAGATGCTCGACGAGCGATGACGGAGCGGGCAGCGGTAGGAAACGGGAGCGGGGGGCGGGCAGCGGGGAGCGGTGGACGACGGGCTCCGCTTCGTCACCGCCCCCCCGCCGCCCGCCGCCTCGGGCGCCATGCGCCCTCGGCGCTTGTGCCCGACCCTCGCCATCCCAATCATGGCGCTCGGTCGGGCACATCCGGCCTCCCCCACCC
>VGTL01000008.1 GCA_016874675.1 Methanobacteriota archaeon
GTTACGAACAAAAAATCGAGGGGGATTTCGTCAAACTGGCATGGATTTACGAGGGTAATGCCTTGGACCCACATGTGAATCGTCGTCGACTACGGGAGGTATATAGTGCTTAACCGAAGACCCATGGGTTATTGTCCCAAGGCCGGTCCCGGCTTTGCATGTAAGGTCGGGTCGCCCGGTAGATGGGTCGGGGCAGTCAACCACAATCCTTAAATCCAGCCAGCCCGCTGATACCGTATAGAGGCGGAAATATGCCGGAAGCGGCGGAGGCGGCGGACGGACCGGCGGCCCCGGAACAGACCTACTCCGAGTACCCGGCGCCGGAATACCCGGAGCAGGACTACCAGGCACCCGAGGCCCCGCCGGGCTTCCTGCGAAGGTTCATGGCCAACAAGGTGATGCTCCTCGGCACGGTCATAGTCATCGTCGTGATGATAGTCGCCGCGGCGATGATGGCCGGCGGCGGCGGTGGATTCCTCGGCGGGGGCCAGGCGCCGCCGGCGGCGGCGAAGCTTATGCCGATGGACGGGACCATCCCGAAAGCGGACGCCCCCCAGGTCAAGACCGGCCAGACCTACGAGGTGCCCCTCTCCTTCGGAGACGGGAACGACACCTCCGTGTCGAACATCTACGAGGTGTCCGTGGCCTGCTCCTGGACCGACGACTACGCCGGCTCGGACCCGGACACGATGAAGTTCGAGCTCCTCTCTCCCGACGGCCAGAACGTCAGCCAGACCTCCGAGGGGACGAGCGGCAGCGCCCAGCTGACGATAAAGACCAACGTGACCGACAAGAAGCTCGAGGACAACACCCAGGGCTGGGTGCTCAAGGCCACCTGCGTGAAGGCCGGCGGCAAGCCCGTGGGCCCCTTCGGCTTCCTCATATACGTCGACGCCGGCAACAACTTCTCGGCGACCGTCACTTACAAGTACTACGGCCACGAGGGCGCGAAGACGAACTCGACGAAGTGATGGGCGGGAAGGCAGGAAGGCAGAAAGGGAAGGCAGGAAGGGACGACGCCGTCCCCTTCCTGCCTTCCTGCCTTCCCTTTCTGCCTTCCTGCCCCTTGTTGATCAGGCTATTGATCGGGTTCGGCCGGCGGCGAGAGCAGGTCCGGCTTGAGCAGCGTCCGGTGGCGCTCCCGGGAGGGCAGGCAGTAGTCCCGGTCGCACTCCTTGCCCACCTTCTTGTTCGTGTAGTGGTAGGGGAAGCCCATGAGGTACTTCATCGGGACGCCGATCTTGCCGCCGTGCTTCCAGAAGAGGTAGGAGAAGAAGTAGAGCGACGCCGCCACGCCCACGGCGCCCCGGATCTGGGGCATCCAGAAGTCCATGTTGTTCCTCCAGCACTTCATTATGAACTCCCACTGGAGGCCCGTGAAGTTCTTGAGGTCGGAGCGCCTGGCCTTCGACAGGATGGCCTCCTCGAGGGGGATGAATATCACCGGGGTGTAGAACATCCTGGCGCCGCTCGCCCGCAGGTCGTCGACGAGCTCCAGCGTGGCGATGACGTCGGCTTCGGTCTCGTCGGGCATCCCCGTCATGATGGTGCAGAGCGGCCACCAGTCGCTGTCGTTCATTACCCCCACGCCCTGCACCACGAGCTCGGGCCAGTTGTCCACGCTGAAGGGCAGCGCCTTGCCCCGCATGTACTTCTGCATGAGCCGCACCGAGCCGGTCTCTATGCCCACCTCGACCGTTATGAAGTCCTGCCTGTAGCCCTGGGAGCGGTTCCAGGGGGTCTTTGCCAGGAGCAGGGGCGCAAGCTCCGCAGGTATCTTCGGGTCGTACACCACCGGCGCGAGCGAGGCATGCGACAGCAGTATGTAGTCCAGCCCGGGCTGCCGGGAGATGGCCGTGTAGAGCTCAACTATCTTCTCGCGGTTGGGCACGAACCGCGGGCCGCACTCGTAGAGGAATATGTCCTCGGAGGTGGTGAACACCGCCCTGGAGCCGCATTTTACGGTCGTCCCGACCTCCCTCATCACCTGCTCCACCGGGACCGAGCGCCGCTTGCGCATCGTCGGGGTGCAGAAGGCGCAGCCCCGTCCGCAGCCGCGCATTATCTCGACCGTGCCGTAGGTCGCCGCCCCGGTTATCTGCGGGACGTCCTCCCACTTGGGCTTCCCGGCGACGAAGTAGGGTGGCAGCTTCTCGCCGGCCAGAAGCTTCCTGACCAGCCCCACGAGGTCGCGCTCGGACTCCCCCTGGAACAGGAGGTCTATCCCGAACTGGGACTGGGAGTTCGTGTCGCGTATCTGCCACACGCCCGAGCCACCGACCAGCATGCGCGGGCGGTGCCTCCGGAGCGCCGGGTGGTTCATCAGCCGGCGGAACTCCACCGCGTTGAGGGACTCCCCGCCCACTCCGATAAGGGAGTTGTAGGTCGTGGACACGTAGGCCAGTCCCATCGGGTCCATGCTCGTGGCGGCGAAGACCCTCGTGGCGGGGCCCACGAAACGGTCGAGGTCCGAGTAGTGCGACACCACGACGTTTTCGGCGCCGAACTCGGCGGCGAGGAGCGCCTCCACCTTGCGCAGCCCGTAGGGCGCGAAGCGGGCCCGCCCGTCTGGCAGGTCGTCGGGCGCGAAGTACTTCTGGAGCACGAGCTTCGTGAAGGCCTGGGGGAAGGTGCAGGTGAAGGCGATGAAGGGGTTGTACCCGAAGTGGCTCATCTCCGCCCGCGAGGCGGAAAGCACGATGGGCACTCCCTTGGTTGCGGCGGGGGCCTGGGCGGCCATCCGGGTTGATAACAGGATATCCGTATTTATTGGTTGTGCCAACCTAGGCAACCGAAAACAAATAAATATCCGTTCCGCGTTGGGCTACCCGCCATGAGAGGCTCCGTGGGCCAGCACATCCGCCGCTTCGCCCGGGAGGTCACGCGCGGGCTGGGCATGCCCCGCTCGTGCGCCCCGGTCATCGAGGTGCTGGCCAGGCACCGCCGGCGCCTGAGCTTCAACGAGCTCTCCAGGCTCCTGCGCATGTCCGAGCGCAGCCTGCGCACCCACCTGCGGGTGCTCGTGACCCGGGGGATACTTCTCCGCAGCGTCTCTGTGACCCGGACCCGCCGGCTGGCCTACGAGTACTACATCGCCCCTCTGGGGGACATCCTCGGCATCGTCCGCCGGGACCTCGCATCCAGAATCAGGCGGCTGCACCGGCTGTCCTCCGAGGTCCGCCTCGCCCGGGCGCCGGCCCCCGCCTGACCGCCCGCCCGTCGCGCCGCCCTCACGAGCCCCTCAGCAATTCTTCCAGGGGGTCCTTTGCCTCCCCGGTCTGCCCCGTTCCTGCCCGTTCCCCGGTCGTCCCCGCCCCGGTGGCGGCCTTCCCGGCCTCGACTTCGACCAGTAGCGCCTGCCCCGGCCGTGACGCCCTGCGCCGGAGCTCCTCCCCGGCGGCCTTCTCGGCGCGGTCCGCCTCCACGGCCTCGCCGGGCAGGGCTATTCTCTCCTCGGCCCGCCGGCGCTCCAGCGCGGCGCGCTCGGCGCGAGTGAGCGGCCGGGATTCCGGGGGAGAGAAACGGTCGGGGCGCCCGCCCTCGGAGCCGCCCCGCAGCCGGGCGCCGCCCAGCCGGGCCATCACCACCCCCTCGAAGACCTCCTCCTCGGTGAACTCGCCCCCGGGGCCCATCACGGGGCCGGTCTCGCGCAGGTACTTGCGCCGGAACCACTCGACCGCCAGGGCGCCGGCGGCCGCCAGCACCACGATGACCACCCAGGTGGCGCAGGGCTCCACGGAGGAGGTGGAGGTCTTGTCCTTGATCCTTATGTTCACCTGCCGGGAGTCGCTCCCGCCGAAGCCGTCCTCGACGGTTATGTTGAGCAGCAGCCTCTCCGGCCGCCCGGCCTGGTACTCCACGTAGGCCGTGTTCCCGCGGGCGTCGAGGGGGACCACCGGGAAGCGGGGGTCCCCCGAGAGGAAGTACAGCGTGTCGTTGTCCGGGTCCGACGCCCTCACGGTGAAATAGAGCCGCTCGCCGACGTGGACCATCTGGTCGGGGACGGGCTCGAGCACCGGCGGGTGGTTGACGTGGTCGACCGTTATCCGGAAGGTGTTGCTTGCGGCCCAGAGCCCGCCGCCGTCGTAGGCCCGGACGCGGAAGGTCCCGTTGCCGTGCCAGTACCGGGCGACCGCCTCGAAGCCCAGGTGGCGGCCCTCGGGCAGGGCCCTGATCCGTGAGGGGTTGCTCTCGAAGACCAGCTCGAACCGCAGGTGGCCGTCGTCCCAGTCGTCCCAGAAGTACCGCTCGAGGTCTATGAGCCGCGGGGCCGAGGTGTCCTCGGCGAAGCGGGCGTCCGGGATGGCCTCGATGAGCACCGGGGGAAGGTTGATGATGTAGGTCAGGTTGAGGCGGTCGAGCCTCATCGCCCCGGTGGAGTTGGCCCAGAGGCGCAGCGGTATCGTGACGTCGGGTGGGGCGCGGCCGCTGGAGTCCGCCTGCGCCATCAGCTCGTTGAGGGTGCCGCTGATGTTGTCGAGGCGCACGGTCAGCGTGTAGGAGACCGTGAGGTTGCGCACCTGCACCTCCGACGGGTAGATGGACCGGATGGCCACGGGCAGGTCGCACATCTCGTTGCCAAAGCGGTCGCGGGTGCGGGGCAATGCCGCCAGCGCCCCCTCCAGCGCGTCGGCGTAGAGCGGCACGACGACGTTGGTCGAGCCGAGCTCGGAGGGCCCCCAGTCCGCCGGGGGCCGGTCGCCGGCGTCGAGCTCGAGCTCCACCGGCCGGAAATCGATGTTGCGCACCACGATGTCCCAGGTCTCGATGCCGCCCGGCGAGGCCGGTTCGTAGGGGTAGGCCCAGCCGCAGTAGAGCTTGCCCTTGAAGACCGCCATCGCCGGGGAGTTGGCGTTGTCGTTCTCCTCGCCCGGGGTGAGCTCCATGAGGTCGCTCCAGCCGTAGCCGTCATAGGCGCGGATGACCACGTCGCCGAATGTGTTGTAGATGACGATGGTGGAGTTCTTCTCCTCGGTGGTGTTGGTGCCGGTCACCCAGACGGCGTAGAGCCGGCCGTCGTACTCGAGGAGCTCGGCGCCCATGTTGTCCTTCTGCTCGCCGGGGGTGGTGAGCTCGGTCACCGCCCCCCAGGAGATGCCGTCGTATCGGCGGACCATGATGTCCAGGTCGTGGAGGCCCGGGCTCCCGCGTATCCAGCAGGCCCAGAGCTCGTCTTTGCCTGTCACAGGGTTTCGGTACACGGCGGTCTTGGGGATCTCGTCGAGCTCGGCGTCGGGCTGGGGGATTATGTTGTAGGGGGCGCTCCAGCCGGAGCCGTCGAGGTAGCGGTAGAAGATGTCCACCGTGAAACCGTCGGTGAGGTCGGTGTCCATGTCCCAGAAGGCGAAGAGCTTGCCGTCGAACTGGACGAGGTTGAGGCTCCAGTCGATCTGGGAGTCCCAGTCGGGGGTGAGCTCATTGGTGCTGGACCAGGAGTCGCCGTCGAAGGTGCGGTACACCATGTCCATGTCGCCGGTGTAGGGGATTATCTGCGCCAGCCGCTCGTCCGTGGTCCGCCAGAAGACGAAGAGACGCCCCTGGAACACATCCATCTGGGGCCAGTCGTTCATCCGCGTGAGGTCGTTCGGCGTGAGCCTGACGAGGTCCTCCCAGCGCGAGCCGTCCCAGGAGCGGATGAAGATGTTAGAGTTCGAGAACTGGCTCTCGTTCTGCGCGCCCGACCAGGCGACGTATACCTTCCCGCCGTAGGCGATGATGTCGGGCGAGTCGTCCTCGTAGAGGTCGCCCGGGGGCGAGATGTCCACCGGGGCCGACCAGGCGGTCCCGTCGTCGCTCCAGCTCACCACGATGTCCCAGTCGCTCCCGCCGACCAGCGCCGGGTCCTTGGAGGCCCAGGCCACCCAGAGACGGTCGCCATCGGCCAGGAAGGAGGGGCTGTTCTCGCCCGGCGACTGGCCGTTTCGGGTCACCTTGACCGGGTCGCGCCAGAAAGGCGTCGGCCAGCCCCCGAGAGTGACGGAGGCGGCGCCTATGGTGGCGTTGGCCGGCAGGCGCGTGGGGAGGAGCACCCGCTCCCCGCTGCCCATCGTCAGGTTGTACCCGGCGGCGGTCTCCCGGCCGTCGTGGAAGGAGGTCTGGTGCCCCATCGGGCCGTGGGCGAAGCCGCTGAACGCCCAGTCCACGGTCCCGTCGGCGCCGATGTCCAGCGTGGGGTCCAGGGGGTAATCGGTCCCGCCGGGGGTGTAGGGCAGGGCCGAAAGCTCCAGCGAGGCGTTGATCACCTGGGCGTTCGAGGGCAGCGTGATGGAGACGGAGTCGTCGGTGGTGCCCGGCTCGAGCCGGACGGTGCTCCCGGTGAGGTTGCCGTCGAAGGCCCTCACCTCGAAGATCGACTTTCCGCCGGGCTGGGTGGACCCGCCGACCGGCGCGAGGCCGGAAAGCAGCAGGAGCGCCGCAACGAGCGCGCCGGCCAGAAACGCCCGCCCCATGTTCCTCCCGTTCAAATTGGGGGCCGGCGTATATATTGTTTGTGATAATGTTGGCGAACAGCCTATCAACCTTCCGGCAGCAAGGATTATCACGGCGTCCGGCAATGCGCGCCCGGTGCCCGCCATGCCCGGCAGATCGGCCCGGAAGACCGCCCCTTCGCCCCCCTCCCTCCTTGCGAAGCTCGAGAGGATGCACCCCGGCGCCCGGACAGAAATCGATTTCTCCGGGCCGCTGGAGCTTTTGGTCGCCACTATTCTTTCGGCCCAGTCCACCGACCGCCAGGTCAACCTCGTGACGAAGGAGCTCTTCAAGAAGTACCGCACGGCCGCCGACTACGCAGCCGCCAAGACGGAGGAATTGGAGCGCGACATCCATTCCACCGGGTTCTTCCGCGCCAAATCCCGGCTCATCCAAGGTGCGGCCCGCATGCTCCAGGACGATTTCGGCGGCGAGGTGCCGCGGACCATGGAGGAGCTGACGAGGCTGCCGGGCGTGGCGCGCAAGACCGCCAACATCGTGCTAACGGGCGCGTTCGGAATCGTCGAGGGCATGGCCGTGGACACCCACGTCGGGCGGGTGAGCCGGCGCCTCGGGCTCTCCAAGTGCGAGGACCCGGCGAAGATCGAGCAGGACCTTTTACGGTTCTTCCCGAAGGAGAGCTGGGCCCGGGCGACCAGCCTGCTAGTGTTCCACGGACGGTACCTGTGCAAGGCGAAGAAGCCGGAGTGCGGGCGCTGCCTGCTTAAAAGGGAGTGCCCGTCGTCGTGTGTCTAGGAGGCCGGAGGATGCCATCCAGAAGGAAGCCAACGACCGGAAAGGGCCGCCAGGCGACCCTGGACGCGCCCGGGGAGGGTCCGGAGAAGGAGGAGGCGAAGGCGGAGCGCGAATCCGAGCTCGGCTCCGAGTTTGCCCGTCGGTTCAGGGAGATGGAGGTCGACCGGGAGGCCTTCCGCAATTTCTACGTGATCCACGAGCACCTCTCGCGGCGGCTGCACTGGGATCTGCGGCTCGAAAAGGACGGCGTCCTGAAGAGCTGGGCCGTCCCCAAGGAGCCCCCCGCCTTGGAGAACGTGAAGCGCCTGGCCGTTTCCGTCGAGGACCACCCCCTCGGCTACGGCACCTTCGAGGGCGACATACCGGAGGGCAACTACGGCGCCGGCACGGTGAGAATCTGGGACCGCGGCAAGTACGAGCCCCTGGACATCAGGGAGGGCAAGTGGGTGTTCAGGCTGGAGGGCAAACGGCTCTCGGGCAAGTACTGCCTGATACGGCTGCGGCAGCGCCCCGGGGAAAAATCGGAAAACTGGCTGTTTTTCAAAACGAAAGAATGATGGGAAGGCGCAGGGCGCAGGGCGCAGGGCGCAGGGGAAGGAGTAAGGCGCAAGGCGCAAGGGAAGGCGCGAGGCGCAAGGGACGTGGGACCGGGCGCGGGGTGCAGGGTGCGGGGTGCGGGGGCGGTTGGAAGCTAGATACCCCGGACTTGAGTCCGGGGTTCGTCACAAAAGCAAAGCGTGGATGCCCCGCAATTCATTGCGGGGAGGCCGTTTCCTCGACCGTAAAGGTCCTCTGAAGTTTCCGTTTTCCGATGGTCGCCCGGGCCGTGGCGACGGCGGAGACCCGGGGCGCGTTCACGAGCGTTATCGCGGCGGTCTGGCCCGGCCCCTCGACCAGGCGCAGGTCCCGGTCGTGGCGCCATTTCAGCACGAGGCCCTCGGGCAGCGGGCACCACCGGCCGTTCTCGTCCAGGCCGCGGGCAAAGACCGTCACCGTCTCTCCCAGGGCCAGGCGGGCGTGGTCCCTGGGGACGCCCTGCATCTGGGTCCCGTCGGTTGTGAGGTTGAGCGCCTTGATCGCCGGCCCGGAGGGCTCGCACTCCTCGCCTCCGGCTGGCGCCCCCGCCGCGAGCGATAGCTCCGGCGGGGCGCGCGCCCCCCTGAGAAGGATGACCGGCCGGAGCCCCTCCGGGAAGGGCTTCTCGGGGTAGCACTCGTCGAGCGGCGGCCCCACGACGGGGCGCGTCCCGCGGGCCCCGCACACCTCCCGCTCGCCCCGGCGCGGGCCGCACCTGGGACAGTGCGAGGCGGCCAGCGCCGCCGAAAGCAGCTCCCCGCAGTTGCGGCAGTTGGAGACGACGGGGTCGTGCTCGTCGGAAGCGCATCTTTGGCATCGGCGGGGCGCTCTGGGCGGCTCGGGCGTCTCCATGGTCGGTCCCGGCAGTGACCGCGACCCTTATCGACATCTGGTTATTTCAACTTCTTCCCGGCCGACCAGGCGTCGGCCGGGCGCCTGCCCATTGACCAGTGGCCCCGGTCGCCCGCAGATGTCGTGGCTCGGGAAGTCCACCGTGCGCTCCGGCCGGCACTCCATGTTCACCGGGCACTCCTCGATCATGGGGGCGGTCTTGAGCTTCCCGGAGAAGGTCTTGAAGGGGGCGCCCTTGTCCACCTTCCTCCCGGAAACGAGGCCGCGGTGGTCGGTCTTCATGACCAGCGGTTCGTCGGGCAGGTTGACGCTGAAGGTGCCGTTCTCCCTTATCCCGGCGTTGGTGTAATGGGCCCTGTTCATGCCCAAAGACACAGACCCGGGGTCCATCATGCCCGGGGCGCTGTGGCGATGCAGTTGGGCTTCCCGCCCACGAGCGCGCCCACGAGCGCGGTGGGCATCGGGTACAGGCAGTTTCTCGGTCCGAGCTCCCTCTTCACGGCGTCACCGGCCGGGGAATGCGGCCGGGGGATAATCAATCCTGCGCGGCCGGGGCTTTATGGAATCCATCAGTGGCATTTCCTCCGGTATTTTCCTGCGCGGTACATGTCCACTCGGCGGGGTACACTCCAGTATGAGCGGGATAACGAGGAGGCCGCCGCCGGGATAGGCGGCGCCGGGCGGTCCGGAGGCCCCGCCGCAAAACATTTTTCTACCCCAATACCATACAGCGGGCCGGGTGGATTGTGGAGAGGACCGACAACCTGATGGTCTTGCTCGGAACGGTCATACTGATGATATCCCTTGTCGGCTCGGCCCTGGGAGGACAGCCCGAGGGCCCCAGACCCCCGCAGCCCGACGGGGTCGGCGGCTTCGAGCTCGTGACGATGCAACAGACCATCACCGGCTCCGGCCAGGAGAACTCCGAAACAGAGCACGGGGTCGAGGCCAACGTCACCAACCTGGCGACCTTCACGGTGACGCTGAGCTGGCAGGACGAGCCAGAGAACCGGCCCGGGCTGACCAACCAGCCCGACACGCTGGGCGTCACCGTGGCGAGCCCGGCCGGGGAGAGCCGAAACGAGATGAAGAGCGCCTCGGAGGGCTCGGTCAAGGTCGAGTTCACCTTCCCCGTGACGGAAAAGACGGCCGCGTCCAAGCCCTCGAAGGCCGGCATGGGCCGGTGGGTCGTGACCGCCGAGGTGGGCCCGTGCGGGGACCAGACGCCGGCAGTGCCGGACCCCCTGGGGCTCCGCACCGTCGCCGACAACGGCAACGCCTACACCCTTGAGATCACCTACACCCATTTCGCGAAGGCCAAGGGGGCCTAGCGGTGCCCGGGGAGTTCGTCCCGTACATCCCCCCCGAGAAGGTTCTCCCAGAGCTCACGCTCAAGATGGTCGTCACGGGCATAATACTGACCATCGTGATGGCCGCGGCCAACGCCTACCTCGGCCTGTACGCCGGCATGACCGTATCGGCGACCATCCCGGCGGTGGTCATGGCGCTGGTGTTCCTGCGCCCGCTCAAGGGCACCGTGCTCGAGATAAACCTCGCCAAGGCCATGGCCGTCACGGGCGAGGCGCTCGCCGCCGGAGTGATATTCACCTTCCCCGCCCTGCTCGTGCTCTACCACAACAACTTCACGAAGGGCGCCGCCGGCTGGTCCAACCTCATGGACCCCCAGAACCTCGCCGTGATGATGGTGTGCTCGCTCATCGGCGGCCTCCTGGGCATCCTGCTCACCATCCCGCTGCGCCGCGTCATGATCATCGACCTCAACCTGCCCTACCCCGAAGGGGTCGCCAGCGCCGAGGTGCTCAAGGCCACCGACAAGGGCGGCAAGGGGATGAGCTTCATATTCATAGGGCTGGGCATCGGCACGCTCTTCAAGCTGGCGGCCTCGAGCTACGGCCTGAGGCTCTGGAAGGAGAAGCTCGAGGTCGTCATCGGCGGCGCCGGGGCCCGCCTCTACGGGGGGCTCAATTTGTCCCCGGCCCTGCTGGGCGTGGGCTACATCCTGGGCGCCCAGATAGCGTCATGGGTGGTGCTCGGGGGCATCATCGGCTGGATAATCCTCATCCCGCTCATCGGCGCCATCAACGGCTGGCCCACCTCGGGCTTCTACATCAACGACCCGGCGGGCCCGATGCTCGGGCCGATGCTGGGCGGCGTCTACGAGCTCTGGTTCACCCAGACGATGTACGTGGGCGTCGGCGCCATCGTGACGGGCGGGATGCTGACCCTCTGGAAGCTGCGCAGCGCCATCGGCAAGTCCCTCAAGGGGCTGGGCGGCTTCGGGAAGAAGGCCGACGGGCCGGCGCCGCTTAGGACCGAGCGCGACTTCCCGGTGAGCCTCCTCTACTTCGTCGCCATCGTCGGCGTCATGATCGCGGTGTACTACTTCGTCACGAACAACGCGGTGGTGGCGGTGGTGGCGGCGATAGTGCTTCTGGGCTTCACGTTCCTCTTCACGGCAGTCGCCGGCTACCTCGCCGGCGTGATAGGCAGCTCCAACAACCCGATATCGGGGGTGACGGTCGCCACGCTCCTGTTCACGGCGGCGCTGCTACTGGGCCTGTCGTACGCAGGGCTGCTCAACATCTACGTGGGCATGACGGCTACAATAATCGTTGGTGCCGTGGTATGCTGCTCGGCTGCGATAGCCGGCGACAGCATGCAGGAGCTCAAGACCGGCCAGCTCCTGGGCGCGACCCCTTACAACATCCAGATATCGCGCTTCATCGGAGTGCTCGTCGCCGCCATACTCATTCCACCCATCGTGGCGGCGCTGGCGCAGGCCTACGGGATTGCGCTGCCCGACGCCAACCACCTCACGCCCCTGCCGGCGCCCCAGGCGGTGGTGATGGCAACCATCTCGAAGAGCGTCTTCGAGCTCGACATCAACCTGCCGATGATCGCGCTGGGGGCGGCGCTGGCGTTCGTCCTGCGCCAGGTGGGGCTGTCGCCCATGGCCGTGGCCATCGGCATCTACCTCCCCTTCACCCTGACGCTGCCCATCATGCTGGGCGGGCTCATCAAGCTCTTCACGGACAAGTTCGTGCGCACCAAGGTGGAGAAGGACCTGGCCCCGCTCGCCGAGGAGGAACGAAAGACCAAACTGAAGACCACGATGGACGAGAACGAGAACAAGGGCGTGCTATTCGCCTCCGGGTTGATAGCGGGCGAGGCCATCATGGGGGTCATCATCGCCGGCATAGTGCTGGCGAGCCTGCACCTCAACCTCACCGGCGTGCCGGCCGAGTGGCCGGGCCTCCTGGTCTTCGTCTACGTCGGGATGTTCCTGGCCTATCTCCTGCTCCGGGACCACATACGCTCGATGGACCGCCACGCCTTCGTCGCCCAGTGGAGGCTGGTTTTGGGGGATTTCGGGGACTATGCCCTCAAGAAGCTCCGCCTCGGGAAAGGTTAGGAAGGGAGGCCCCAACCTCCTGGACCTCGTCCCCGTCCGGTCGCCGGATTACAGGTTCAATATAAGGAAGCTTCCGTCCCGGCAGGCGAAGCACCACCAGCCGGGCGCCGCCGGGACGGTCTCCATATCGGTGCCGCGCTTTTCGGGGAGGCTCGGCCGGGGGTTCTGCCGACTGGCGCGCATCCGTCCCGAGTTCGACCTCAACCTTGATTCCTACGGCTCCTTCGTCTGGCTCCTCATCGACGGCAAGACGACGGTTCGCAAGCTGGGGGCGCTGCTTAGGGAGGAGTACGGCGAGACGGTCGAGCCCCTCTACGGCCGGCTGGCGCACTTCCTCTCCCTGCTGGAAAGGAACCGGCTCATATCGTACCTCAACCTGGAGGCCGCCGGGAAGAGGGCCGGCGCCCGTCGGAAAAATACGGCGGGCCCTCCAGACAGGTCACCGGAACCGCGGCGCTAGGTGACCTTTTCCGGTCGAAAGGATTATATCGTTCCCAGACGATTCAAGTGACGCGGGGCGAATGTACCGGGAGAGGCAGCGCTGACCGGGACAGGGCGCCGTCGGCCGCGACCCGGGTCGAGTGGGGATGGACACGGTGAAGACGCAGAAGGAGTACATGGTGGACGGGCGGATAGACGAGAGGATAATCTGGAACTTCGCCAAGGAGATCCTCTCCGACAGGGAGATACCCTGCGGCTGGTCCTGGGACCTGACCTGCCAGCTCGAGTGCCCGCTCCGGGACCGGTCCGATATCAAGTGCCAGAGCTCGACCGAGGAGCGGCTCAAGTGCATGTTCGACGGCGCCCTCATGACGGAGCCGGAGCGCCTCTTCCTGGCGCGCACCTGGAGCGCGGTGCAGCTCATGGGCATGGAGCTCGAGGACGAGAAGTGAACCCCCTGTATCGGTGCGCCCCGGTTGGGATTTGAACCCAAGCCCAAGGCTCGACAGGCCTCGATACTAGACCACTATACTACCGGGGCACCGACGGCCGATTGCCATTCGGGTATTAATTGCTTTTCATGCAATTCGTGAAAGGCATCGGGACGGAAGGGGAGCGGGGTGCGGGCAGCGGGGAGCGGTGGACGGCGATTTCCGTTTCGTCACCGCTGCCCGCTCCCCGCTCCCCTTCCCTCTACTTCGCTTCCTTCTTCAGCCGCTTGGCGAGCTCGTCGTCCACGCCGTTCTTTCCATCGTCCGGCTTGGCCGGCTCCTTGGGGCCTTTGCGGAAAATGCCGTAGAGCCCGCCGGTCCTCCTCTGGCCGGGAGCGATTGGCGCTTCCTTGGAAGGGGCCTTTGCCACCGGCTCTGCGGGTTTCTCCAGGGCGGGCCCTGCCGGCGCCTTTTCGGGTTCGTCCGGCGGTGCCTTCGGGGCCGGGGGTTCCTGGGGCACCCCGGGCAGCGCACCTGGAGCGGGTGCCTGCGGCTTCTCCGGTTGGGCTGCGGGCCGTTCCGGCGCAGGCTCGGTCGGTCTTTCGGTTTCCGCGATGGCTCCGGGCGCGGCCTGTCCCTCATCCTCGGCGGGCGCCCTCGGCGCCGGCTTCTCGGGCGCCGGCGGCGGCGGCGGGAGAGGGGGCGCGCCCTTCCTCGGCGCGCCCTCTGGCGGTATGATCTTGAGAAGCGGCTGGGAGTAGATGGGGGCAATCACCTTGTCCGTGATGGGGGTGGCCGCGGGCTCGGTTTCCGCGGCCTTCGGCTCGGCGGGCTCCGGGGGCTCGGCCAGCCCGGCCTTGGCGAGCTCCTCCTCTATCTCGCGCTCGAGCCTCTCCTCCTCCTCCCTTGAAAGGGCCTTGTCCTCGAAGGCCTTGGGAGGGGGAGCGACGGCCTTGGGCTCCCCTGCCTTCGGCTTCGGCGGGACCGCCTTCTCCGGCACGGGCTCCGGCGGCGCCTTCTCGGGTTTGGGCCTGACCTTCTCGGGCTCGGGGGCCTTCACGGGGGCGGAGGGCGGGGCCTCCTCGATGACCTCGACCACCTCGGCCTCGTAGACCTCGACCTCGACCGGCTTTTCGGCCCTGGGGGTGGCGACCGGCCGGGGCGCGGCCTTTATCCTGGCGGTGGCCGCCGGGCGGGAGAACTCGAACATCGGCGCGCCCGGGATGGTCTCCTCCTCCTCCTCCTCGAACTCGATCTCTATCGAGAAGGTGTCGGCGCGCTTTTTGGGCTCGAGCTCGATGAACGTCTGGCCGCGCTCGCGCTCGTGGCGCAGGGGGAAGAACCTGCATGTCCGGGCGACCGTGCCGTTTATCGAGCCGCAGACGCTGCAGAAGCTCGGCGGGGGCGGCACGAGGCACGGGTGCGCCGGCGGGCGGTCCAGGAACTGGGTCAGCTCGCCGTTCCAGTCGTCGTTCGCCACGGCCATCTTGCGCCCTCGGGACGACAAAAACGGTTGCGGCTTTAAAGAACTTTCGGTGGTCGCCATCCTGACCGAAACTATGGTGTGAGGACCTGTTCGGGGTGGAGTCGCCTCAGCCGGATGGCCTCCAGCCTGGAAGCGAGCTCCATGGTCCCTATCTTCTGGTCCATGTAGGCCTTGACGACCTCGACCGCTTCAGCCGGAAGCGCCTCGACTATTGTTATTTCCGGTGTCACGAGCCGTCCCAGCGGGCCTTCGGGTAGCTTCCCGGCTTGCTCATCCAATATCTCAGCCATCTGTGGCCGGTCGTACCAATCCCGCATGGCCCCTCCAGCGGCGCTGTCATGGCCCATGAGAAGGGCACTGGCCTGCTTGCTCAGGTCGGCCTTCCGGCATTGCGTCGCCACCCAGTGGCGCATGTCTTTAGGCCGGAGCTTGGGAAGCCTCCATTTGGCCCGGGTTTGCTCCCATAGCGTATTGGTCTGGGTGTGTTGCATTTCCCGGCCCGGTTCCATCTTTCCCCATTTCGACCGGAACGGGAGTATGTATGCTTCCGGAATGGTCGAAGGGCTCTCTTTCTTCCAGTCCCTTAGGGCCTCCGCCACATCGGGCGCAAGCCTGGCCGCCACCGGTGCCGAGGTCTTGAAGTTCTCAGCAACCCCATCGGCAACGATGGCAATCGGCTTCCCCTTGCCGTCATACCGCACGTTCCGCCATTTTATCCGCGTCACATGGGAGGACCGCCATCCGTGCTGGGCGATCAGCAGCCACAGGAGTCTCGCGTATGTGTCCGGCTCGTGCCGGAGGGCTTCGGCCCATGCTTTCACCGGCTCGTCCGGAGGGCTTTCCCCGGCCCGCACCTTCGGAAGCTTTCCCAGCTCCGATTTGATGTCGATTGGCCAGGGAAGCCCCAACCCGTTGAGCCATACCGTCCGCAATACCGCCAGGATGGTCCGCCAGGATGGTCTGGGGTATCGGTCCAGATAGGCCAGCAGAAGCCGCTTCCCGGTGGGTCCGGCCAGTTGCCTCCGGGTATAATTCTTCAATCCGACGAGATCGGCAAATGTCCGGAGCCTCTGGGCGTAGTCCCTGCGTGTCCGGTCCTTCAGCCTCATCTTGGTCGCTTGCTCGAAGCGCTCGACGATGGCGGCCACGTCTACCGTGGTATCGACCCCGGTAGCCGCACCGCCGCCGCCCGTGCCTGGATTGTCCTCGCCGTGCCCCGGACTGGTGTTTCCTTGCTCCGGGTCTTCATGTCTCCCATCCATCCCGGGGTGGTTGTCCCCGCGTTGGGGCGCAGTTGTCCCTGCCTGCGCCGGACTCAATATCGGTATCCTCCTATATATCCAATCGGCAAAGGTATTAAATATCAATGTAAAGGAATCATCCAGGCATGCCTCCCCCGCCAAGCCGAAGGGGCAAGATCAACTGCGTCCACTGCGGAGCGCTGTTCCATCCCTACGAGCAGGGGGACATCCGGTTATGCAAGGTATGCATCAGGTCCGTGAGGCTGCACTTCTGGAAGGGAACGGTGTTCCACGGCATGCCACACCCGAACATCGACCCGCTGTCCGAGAAGGAAACAGCCGTGCTCCGGAAATGCGCCAAGCTGTCCACCGGAAGAAGCCTGAATCTCGAGAAACTCTGGGAGAACATCGATAGAAGTCTGAAAGAGAGCTTCTCTGACCGGGATCTCAAGCGGAACATAGAGCGGGAAGGAAGAGCGTTCCTCAAAACTCACAACAAATCGCTTCGGACCGTCATGAAGAAGGACCTCGCCAGGGCAATGGGCTGGAGCAGGCCGACACTCGACGCAAACATCAAGCCCATGTTCGAGTACAAGGTATTGCTGAGAACAAGCAGGACCGGCATCGTCCCGAACATCCCATTGGTGATCGAGCGAATCACAGGGAAACCGTATGAGAAGGCGGATGAATTCTATACGGCCATCAAGAAACTAAAATAGGGGCCCATAATAATGTCTGCAGATCGGAGAGTTTCAGAGGGTAATCGGTTTCCGAAACTTATAACTAAGGATTGATACATCTTGCTGAGAAATTGCCGGTCTTTTTACACCTGGAACTGGGCTTGTATATACCGGATTTCAATCCGTCTTTCGATTTCCAATTTGATGTTCAACATCCCTCAATCCTTTTTTCCAAGGCGTTTTGCTGCTTCTGCAATCATCTGGCGTTGGATCATTCTTGGTGTGATGCCATATTTGGCCAGTACATCATTCAGCTCTTCGTCAGTCAATATGTTTGTTTTATGAATATAGTGAATCCCGCATTTTTCGTGGATTACGTAGTTGAACGCCTTGGCGGCCCTTTCTCTCACTTCCCGTGACTTGTTGGGATATAATATCACCGGATCGTGGCATGCGGCACATGGTACTGAAAAGAACTCGACCTTCTTCTTATCCGCTATTTTAGTTGCCAGTTCATCGATGTTCGTCACGATCCAATCATACAGGAATTCACGATATGAGCGAGCGCCTTTCATTTTATCCAATAAGGCCCTCATCTCGGTTGTCAGGACGATGGAGATTGTTGGATGCTCCCCTTTGTATTTCAAGTAGGATGGAGGATAGTGACGGCCTTTTTCCTTCTTTGCCATTGCCACACCCGGCATTCACAATTCATTGACAGATATATATGGTTTATCATATCCCATACCATATCTTTTATCATATGGATTATCATATGGGATGGAATGCCAAAATGATCGAATTGGACCCGTTTTATTGCAATTCCTTTGACGGTGGAATCTTGGGATTTGATTTCCGTACGCCTGGAAGAAGAGATGTTTTTGATATACGTTTGAACAGCCGGTTGGCAAAAAGAGCGGTCACAACAAGGTCCTCGACGAACACGATGAAGAACTGAGCCATCACATTTTCAAAGGTCGCGGCAATGTACCCTGCTCTGACCAACAATACAAACGGCACGATTATCCCGACATTCGCTACCAACGAGATGTAGAGTATATACCTCGTTTCCCCCGTGCCGAAGAACAGGCTCTTTATGCATGAACCTATGGCAAAGAGGACATATGGGATCATCAACCACTCAAAGGCCGCGATGGAGAACCCCGTCAGATCCGGATTGGGGTTGAAGAACCTGGATATCGGTGCCCAGGCGACAATACCGATGAGCCCTATTCCTACCATTATAAGCGTCGAAAACAATATCGACGTCAATATGACCTTTTTCATCCCGTCATACTTCTTCTCGCCATACAGGTTCCCGACGGCCACGCTGGTCCCCTCGGCCAGCGCCAGGACCGGTATCAACAATGTCCACATGACCCACATGACCAGACCGTAGCCTCCGAATTCGTTCGTGCCTATCAAGTTCAGGACCATCAATGTCCCGATATAGCCCAGGTTCCTGGTAAGCGAGTCGGCCCCGGTCCACCCGCCGATCCTGAATATCGGCCTTACCATCCCCTTGAAGTCAATCCTGCCAATAAACGACCGCCAATCGATTCCGAGGATCTTTCCCAGATATGCCAGTGAGACGGCGGTCAAGGCCACCTTCGATATGACATACCCGATCGCCACACCCCTGATTCCCAGATGGAGGGAGAAACCCCTGTCCGATATCAGGAAGAGGTCCAACATCATGTTCAGGATGACAGAAAAGATCACGATATGGAGGGCCTCCTTTCCCTTCCTCATCGATTTGATCCCCATCAGCAGGAGATAGGACAACGCCTCGAACGGCAGCGCCAGTCCCTTGAGGCCCAGATAAACACGCGTCGTCTCCACTATTTCCGGCGGGGTCCCGATGGTATTGACGAATTGAGCAAGGAAACCCAGGACCAGCAGCATGAACGCCATCGAGAATGCCAGCTGCAGGACCAGGCCGGACTTCAGAATCCTCAAAATCGTGTCCCGGTCGCGCCAGTTCCGGGCCACCAGGGCCAGGATGCCGAAGGGAATCATCTCGTTGATGACCTCTATCGATACGCCGAGGAACTCGTATTGCTCGGTTATGGCCAGTGCCTCGAAGCCTATCTTGCCGATCCAGTAGACATTGGCCAGGTCGTAGAACTTCGGGACCAGAAAGACTAGGACCATGAACCCCATGAACGACCATGGGTAGGGTTTGGTCAGTGCCTTCCAGTTCATTAGCGTCATGGACATCATCGCGGATGTTGACCTTCATCTCTGGAGGAGTGACGCGTTTCCTTCCGGCATCCCAGGCCGGGATGTGGTCAACTATTGAAACCATACCTCGCTCCGGACTTTATATAGATTCCGATTCCAGGGTCCAGACAACCCGTATTACTTTTCCCCCCTATTTCTTTAGTGAATGGTGGTCATTTCCATGACCGGACATACCCAAATGCTTTATTTACTCAAGCCCATACAACTCCCAGTAATTCCGGTGTGGTTTTCCATGACCATACAAAGGTATTCGGTAACCCCGCATCCGATAGATACCCTGCTGACATGGGTCAAATCAGGCGAAGTCGCCATCCCAGAAATCCAGCGACCTTTCGTCTGGAACTCCACTCAGGTCCGCAATCTTCTGGACTCTCTATATCATGGGTACCCGGTCGGTTATCTCATCGCCTGGCGTAATCCTGATGTCCGTCTCAAAGATGGGACATCCTCTTCTGGCAAACGCATCCTGATCGATGGCCAGCAACGCGTGACCGCGCTCATGGCATCGTTATTGGGAAATGAAGTCCTCACCAAGGATTATGACAAAGTCCGCATTAGCATAGCATTCAATCCCATGGAAGAGAAATTCGAGGTGCTCAATCCGGCAATACAGAAGGACATCACTTGGATACCGGACATAAGCAGGGTCTTTTCTCCGGATACCAGCCTGTACGACCTCGTTAATGAATACTGCGCCCAGAACTCCGGGGCAGATCCCAAGAATGTCTCGAAAATAATAGAAAAACTAACCAAAATAACGAACAACCACGTTGGTGTAATAGAACTCAATTCGGATCTTTCAATCGAGACTGTAACCGAGATCTTCATCAGGGTCAATTCAGCCGGCAAGACCCTAAGTCAAGCCGATTTTGCCATGTCAAAGATAGCCAGCGACGAGATGCACGATGGAACCACCCTCAGAAAGGCCATTGACTATTTCTGCCATCTGTCCGTTGCGCCCGAGTTCTACGATCGGATACGCACAAACGATAAGGATTTTTCGAAAAACGAGTTCTTCCAGCAAATGGCGTGGCTTAAAAACGAGACTGACAATCTCTACGACCCGTCCTATACTGACATGTTGCGCGTTGCCTTCACTTCGAAATTCAAGCGAGGCAAGCTGGAGGACCTTGTCGCCTTGCTCTCCGGCCGCAATTTCGAGACGCGTCAATTCGAGGAAAGGATAGCGGAAGAATCCTTTTCCAAGCTCAAGGGAGGAGTGAGGGATTTCATAAACGAGACTAATTTCAAGCGTTTCGTGATGATGATTCGCTCCGGTGGCTTTGTAGACCCTTCGCTCATCGGCTCGCAGAACGCGGTGGATTTCGCTTATATAGTGTATCTGGCCCTTCGGGATAGTAAGATGCCTCCGGCGGATATCGGCCGTGCGGTCCCACGCTGGTTTGTTTTTTCCATGCTGACCGGCAGGTACTCGTACAGCCCGGAATCCACCTTCAACTCGGACATCCAGTCAATCTCTGAACGGGGCTTTGAGGACTTTTCAAAGACAATCATCGACAGCCAGTTCTCGGACGCCTACTGGGAAAACCTCGTTCCCCAGGACATGGAGACTTCCTCGATAGCGACACCGACATTCAGAGTATTCCAGGCCTCCCAGGTCAAGATGAACGACAAGGGTTTTCTCTCAAGGGACATTTCCGTCAACGACCTTATAATGCAAAAAAGCGATCTCCATCACGTCTATCCCAAAGCCCTCCTCAAGAAGGCCGGGCTGACAAAAGGCCATTACAACCAGATAGCCAATTACGTGATTGCCCAAAGCGAGATAAACATCGCCATCGGAGAGAAAGACCCGGCAGTCTATTTCAAGGAGCTCGTCCAGCAATGTCAGGGAGGACCGAAAAAGTACGGAGGAATCACAGATATTGAGGAGTTGAAATCAAACCTGAGAGCTCATTGCATCCCCATCCAAATGCTCGAAGGGGCCATGGAATACAACCACTTTCTCGAGGAACGACGCAAGCTGATGGCGAAAAAATTGAAGGAATATTTTCTTCTACTATGATACACAGAATAACATTATTTAACATGAGCGATATGCCGCTAGATGAGATATATGCCCTGCTGAATTCAAGGAGGGTTCTAGCTTGAATGTCTTTGAGCTAAGAAATCGGATCATCGATGACTATTCCAAATATGTCCGAAGCTTCATCCATATCAAGGACGACAGGATTCGTTCACTTATCGAACGAGAACTGGACGACGGTCTCATCTGGCCAGAACCCCTGATTCAACTGAATCCCGCATATAGTCCCGGTGCAACCATTGATGCACTAGTAAATGAGGGCATTCTCCATCCGGAATGTAGCAAGATCTTTCGAAGAAACAAGACAGAAAAAGGCGATTGCAGGGATGGGGAACCGCTGAGATTATACAAACACCAGGAGGAGGCCATTCGAAAATCGCTCAATGGACACAATTACGTCCTGACTTCCGGGACCGGTTCAGGAAAAAGCCTTGCATATATCGTCCCCATCGTAAACCACATTCTGAAGAACGGGCCGGGAAAAGGTATTCAGGCCATTATTGTCTATCCTATGAATGCGCTCGCCAACAGCCAGATAGGAGAACTCGACAAATTCCTCAAGACCGGATATCCGGCTGACCACGGACCGGTCACATATGCCCGATACACCGGCCAGGAAAAGGACGAGGAGCGTCAGGCCATCATTGCCAACCCTCCAGATATCATCCTGACCAACTATGTGATGCTCGAGCTGATTCTCACAAGAACGAGGGAACGATCGTTGATTCAGGCCGCCAAGGGTCTTCGCTTTTTAGTGCTCGATGAACTGCATACCTATCGCGGCCGCCAAGGCGCGGATGTCGCAATGCTCATCCGAAGGGCCCGGGAATATCTTGCCACTGAAAAAATCCAATGCATCGGCACTTCGGCGACCCTTGCCGGCAAAGGACACGGTGAAGACCCACGGACCGAGGTAGCCGAATTGACAACCCGATTGTTCGGGGGTAAGGTAGATACCGATGACGTCGTCATGGAGACATTGATCCGCGTCACACCCGAGCTTGACATTAAGGATAAAAAGACAATTCTGAAGCTTAAGGAGCGGGTTAAAAAAGGCGATGAAGCAATCCCCAAGACTGTCGAAGGGTTTGTGACAGATCCTTTATCCAGCTGGCTGGAATCAATCGTGGGTATAGAATATGACAAGGAGCTGGAACGGCTGGTGAGGGCACTTCCTAGTAGCATCAAAGAAGAAGGTGGTCTTGCCGATACTTTATCCAAACTGGTTGAAGAACCGCTCGAATCCTGCCAGGATGCCATAGAAAAACATCTCCTGGCAAGCTACGAATGTCAGAAGGAAACCAAACCGGACAATCCATTATTTGCGTTCAGGCTTCATCAGTTCATCAGTCGGGGTGGAACACCCTTTGCCAGCATGGGATACGAGGAAGATCGCTATATCACCGTTCAACCCCAGCGGTTTGTGCCTGGCCAAAGGGAAGCAATCCTCTACCCGTTGGTTTTCTGTAGGGAGTGTGGCCAGGAATATTACTGCATCAAGATTCACCATAAAAAAGAGGAAAATGGCCGCAAGGTCAACCCCCGTATTTTTTCAGACCACTTCAAAGATGAAGAGGGCGTCGGAGCTTATGCGTATGCGAGCAAATCGAATCCATGGCCGCACAATCCGAATGAGATCATCAAACGGCTCCCGGATGATTGGATTGAGGAAAAGGACGGTCGCCAGAGGATAAAATCCAACCGGCGGGAATACCTTCCAGTACACTACTGGGTTAACCCGGATGGTGAAGAAGGCAAAACTGGAACCGAATGCGTTGTAATCCCCTATCCATTCCGGTTCTGCCTCAACTGCGGTGTTTCCTACAACTTCAGGCAAAAAATCGATTTCATGAAACTTCTGTCCATGGAGGCGGAAGGCAGGAGCACAGCGACCACAATCCTGACCCTTGGGGCCATAAGATACCTGCAAAAGGATTCCAACTTGAGCCAACGGGCCAGAAAATTGCTAAGTTTCACCGACAACCGGCAGGATGCCTCCCTCCAGGCAGGACATTTCAACGACTTTGTCGAAATAGGCGTTCTGAGATCCGGCGTATTCAAAGCGGTCCAGAACTCAGGTCCGGAGGGCCTCAAGCACGAGGAAATCGTTCAAAGGACATTCGATGCCCTGGATCTGCCCCTCGATCTTTATGCCGTGGACCCTGGTGTAAAATACCAGGCCCTGGACGAAACAAAAAGAGCATTGAAAGAAGTATTGGGATACCGGCTCTACCGGGATCTGAAGCGCGGTTGGCGGATCACCACACCCAACCTAGAGCAGTGCGGGTTGTTGAAGATAAAGTACATGTCTCTGGATGAGGTCTGCAGGGACGATGAAATCTGGAAAGACAAACACGAGACGCTGGGGAGAGCCGCACCTGAGACAAGATACGAAATATCCCACACCCTGCTTGACTATATGCGTCGAGAGCTTGCCATAAAAATCGAATATCTCACATACGATAGGCAGGAACGGATAAGACTCAATAGCTTCCAGAGATTGAAAGCACCCTGGGCCGTCGATGAAAACGAGACCATGGAGACCTCGGCCGTACTCTATCCCCGCCCTTTGCAGGATGGGGATTATGGTGGAAATGTCCATCTGTCACCCAGAAGCCAGTTTGGCAACTATTTGCGCAGGATGCTTTCGAAGCCAAAGGAAAAAATCCCACTCAAGGAGACCTCCAAAATCATCATCGATCTGTTGGAAGCGTTGCGGGTTGCGGGGCTTGTGGAAATCATTCGACGGGCAAAGGAAGATCCCGGTTACCAATTGCCAGCCTCGGCAATGGTCTGGGTGGCTGGAAACGGCACGGAACCGTTGCACGATCCCATCCGGGTGCCATTCAAACCCGATACGGGTTTCAGGACGAACCCGTTTTTCATAGAGTTTTACACCATGATGGCCTCCGATGCCAAGGGCATCGAAGCGCATGAGCACACCGCCCAGGTCAACGCAGAGGTGAGGATAGAAAGGGAAAGGGATTTCAGGGAAGGCCGGTTGCCTATTCTCTTCTGTTCCCCGACAATGGAGCTCGGCGTCGATATCGCGGAATTGAATGTCGTTAATCTCCGCAACGTTCCTCCGACGCCGGCCAACTACGCACAACGGTCCGGCCGGGCCGGAAGAGGTGGCCAACCGGCCCTGGTCTTCACTTACTGTTCCCAATACAGCCCGCATGACCAGTATTTCTTCAAAAGACCGTACATGGTGGTCTCCGGCGCGGTCGTTCCACCCCGAATCGAACTCGCCAATGAGGAATTGATTCGAGCCCATGTCAATGCAATCTGGCTCACTGAAACCGGATTGAACCTCGGAGAATCCCTGATAGATCTCCTGGATTTGAGCGGTTCCGAACCCACCCTGAAATTCCTTCCTTCGGTTGAAGATTCAATACGGTCGGATTATTCCATTAAAAGGGCATTGGATAAAGCCCGGCAGATAATGAATAACCTTACAGCTGAACTTGAGGAAACCGAATGGTACGATGAAAAATGGCTGGAGGAGACGCTTAACCAGACAGCCATCCGGTTTGACCAGGCCTGCGAACGCTGGCGCGGGCTCTACATGGGAGCATTCCGTCAGCAAGCCCGGCAAAATAAAATCGCATTGGACGCCTCGAGGCCTCAACCAGAAAAGGAGAAGGCGAAACGGCTTCGGGGCGAGGCTGAAGCCCAGCTCGGGATACTAACGAAGAAAGAGCATGTTTGGGAGGCCGATTTCTATTCCTACCGCTATTTCGCCAGCGAAGGATTCCTGCCGGGCTACAACTTCCCCCGATTGCCGCTTTCCGCCTATATTCCTGGCAGACGCGAGAAGGGCGACAGGTCCGAGTTCTTGTCACGGCCCCGATTCATTGCGATAAGCGAGTTCGGCCCCAGGGCGATCGTGTACCATGAGGGATCCAGATACCGGATTAAGAAGGTCATAATGCCGGTCCCTGAAGAAGGGGCTACCGATGTCTTGACAAATACAATCAAGCTTTGCCAGGCTTGCGGATATCTGCACATCATGGAAGGCGACACAGGAGCCGACATCTGCGAGGTATGCAAATCTCCTCTGACAGAAATGATGACGAATCTGTTCCGTCTCCAAAATGTATCAACCGAAAGGGCTGACAAGATCAGCTCCGACGAAGAGGAACGGCGGCGTATCGGTTACGAGATCAAGACTGCAGTCAAATTCAGCAAAAAACAAGGAAGAACGGCTCTAATGACCGCCCAAATAATGGTGGACAGCAAGGAATGGGGCAAATTGTACTACGGACCTGCGGCCGACATCTGGCGCATAAATCTTGGGTGGTCGCGAAGGGCGAACAAGAACCAGTTCGGATTCAGTCTCGATGTCGAGAAGGGCTATTGGGTCCGAAACGAGCAGGATGACGAGGATTCCGATGACCCCTATAGTGCGAGAACGCAACGGGTAATACCGTATGTCGAAGATCATAGGAATATCCTGATACTCCAGCCGGCCAACACGCTTTCAAAGGGCGAGATGGCCTCCCTTCAGGCAGCCCTCAAAACAGCCATCCAGATCGAATACCAGCTCGAGGAAATGGAAATCGCGGCCGAGCCTCTGCCAAGATCCGATGACAGAAAGAGCATCCTCTTCTATGAAGCGGCGGAAGGGGGTGCCGGCGTTCTTCGAAACCTGGTCAAGGACGCCCATGCCCTATCAAGGGTTGTCTCCGGAGCTATCTTTCTTTGCCATTACGATCAGCTTGGTCATGACCGAAAGCGGAACATCAATATGACCGAGGACTGCGAGGCGGCGTGTTATGACTGCCTTCTGAGCTATTCCAACCAGAGGGATCATCATCTTCTGGACCGACAATTGGCAATACCCCTCCTCCAACAATTGTTGACCGCGAAGGTAGTGATTTCACCAGGCGGAAAGACCCGGGCGGAGCAACTGGCCGAACTGATGCGTCTGTCCCAGTCTTCATTGGAAAGGGAATGGCTTGATTTTCTGGAAAAGGGGGCTCATAACCTCCCGGACATGGCCCAGACCTTGATACGGGACTGCGGGACACGTCCCGACTTTTTATATAAGGAACACTGCATCGCAATATATATCGACGGCCCGCCCCACGATTTCAAGGACCGCCAGGACCGGGACAAGACGAACGAGGAATGCCTCCACGATCTTGGCTACACCGTGATCCGTTTCCACCATCAACAGGACTGGATGACCATTATCAAGAAATATCCCAATATCTTTGGGGTAGCGAAATGAAATATTCAATTGGGAGCCTGGTGAAAGCACGCGACCGGGAATGGGTCGTCCTCCCCGGCTCCGACGATATGGTCATCCTCGTCCAGCCCATCGGCGGCCATCCGGACGAATCAACCGGTATCTGCCTGGAAATTGAGAAGGTCGAGCCGGCCAAATTCGATCCTCCCACAGCCGACGAACTCGGCGATTATCTTTCAAGCAGGTTATTGCGGGATGCCGTCAGATTCGCATCCCGGAATACTTCCGGGCCATTCCGCTCATTCAGTCGAATCAGCATTACGCCACGGCCTTACCAACTAGTTCCCCTGCTGATAGCATTGCATCAGAACCCGGTGAGGCTACTGATTGCGGACGATGTCGGAATTGGCAAGACCATCGAAGCCAGCCTTATAGCAAGGGAATTGATGGACCGGAACGAAATCCAGGGAATGGCGGTTCTTTGCCCGCCGCATCTGGCGGAACAATGGCAAGATGAACTTATCACTAAATTCCATATGGACGCCGAGCTGGTCCTCCCAAGCACCATAAAACGGCTGGAACGAAATTGTGCCCCGGGCGAATCCATTTTCACACGATTCCCCTTCGTCGTCATAAGCATGGATTATATAAAAACCGACAAGAACCGGCACGAGTTCATCAGGAATTGTCCCGAGTTTGTCATAGTCGACGAGGCCCACACTTGCGCCTGGGTCGAGGGCGAAGGCCGCGGCCGGCATCAGCGGCATGAACTAGTCAAGGCCATCTCGGAAAAAGAAGACCGGCATATAGTCCTGGTCACGGCAACCCCGCATAGCGGTCACGAGGACACATTCCGTTCTTTGCTTGTTTTCCTGAACCCTGCCCTGAAGGATCTCCCTTCGAACCTTTCGGGAGACGAGAATATCACCAATCGCCGGAGTCTCGCCCGTCATTTCATCCAACGGAGAAGAGCCGATATCCGGTCCTACCTTAAGACCGAGACCCCTTTTCCGGACCGTCAAGAATCCGACTTCTCCTATGAATTATCAAAACCCTACAGGACCCTGCGAGACAAGATATTGACCTATGCCTTGGAAACCATCCAGAACGAGAAGGGCAAGAAAGAACAGCGAATCCGATGGTGGAGCCTTCTCGCGTTGTTAAGATGCTTCGCCTCGAGCCCGGCCGCACTTGCATCCACCCTGAGAAGCCGGGCCGGGGTCGCCGATGCCGAAACCCCCGAGGACGCAGATCATATCGGCGAAAGCACCGTTTTGGACCAGGAGATCGTCGAGGAGGCCGAAGGAATCGATGTCGCGCCCGGCGGAGACCCGGACATCAATAAGGATGAGCGCCGCCAACTTCTGGAAATGGCCCGGGAAGCCGAATCCCTCGAAGGGGAGGGAGACAACAAATTACTAAAGATAGTCCCGGTCGTCAAGGACCTCATAAAGGATGGTCATCAACCGATAATCTTCTGCCGGTTCATCCCGACCGCTGATTATGTCGCCGGGGAGCTTAGCTCTCGTTTGCCGAAGGACGTGAATGTCATGAGCGTCACCGGCGTCCTTCCACCAGCAGAAAGGGAAGCCAGAATCGATGACCTGGCCAAGGCTCCAAAACACGTCCTTGTCGCCACGGATTGTCTCAGTGAGGGCATCAATCTCCAAGACGTGTTCGATGCCGTAATCCACTACGACCTTTCCTGGAACCCGACCCGTCATGAACAACGGGACGGCAGAATAGACAGGTTCGGCCAGAAGAAAAAATTGACACGAAGCATAACCTATTATGGCAAGGATAACGGAATCGACGGAATCGTTCTCGATGTCCTGTTGCGGAAACACCAGGCCATCCGCAAGAGCCTTGGAATCAGCGTTCCGGTGCCTATGAACTCCAACGTGGTCCTGAAGGCCATCATGGAAAGCATTCTCATGAGGAAAGGAAGGCTCCCCGATCAGGCCACACTGGAGCAGTTCGGCCTTTCCGAGAGCGACAGAGCGCTTCGAAACGATCTGAACCTCCAATGGGAAAACGCCAAAGAACGCGAGAAACGCTCCCGGACGATGTTCGCCCAGGAATCCATACGACCCGAAGAAGTCCAATCCGAATTGGAGGAAGCCGTCGAGGGCGCCGGCAGCTCGGAGGAGCTGAAAAGCTTCGCCACCCTCGCATTGAAGCTGTACGGCGGCACGATCAAGGAAAAGGGCGAATCCTTCGAAATCGACATCCGGGGAACCCCGCAGGCATTGAAGGATTCCCTGCGTGAGTTCCTTGGAGGAAAAGACACCTTCAAAGCCAGGTTTGAATATCCTCCGGAGGAAGACGAGCTCTGGCTCACGCGAGCCCATCCGATTTCAGAATCCATCTCCACCTTCGTCATGGACTCGGCCTTGGACCCGCAAGGCGATAAATCCAAAGCCCGCCGCGCCGGTGTCATACGAACCAAGGCCGTCCCAACGAGGACAACCCTCCTCGTTCTCAGGTACAGGTTCAACCTCGTTTCCAAGGACGCATCTTCCGAGGCGAAGATGCTGGTCGAGGAAAGCCGGGTCCTGGCCTTCCGGGGAAGTCCGGAAAACGCCGAATGGCTTCCAGAAGAGGAGGCCCTCCGGCTATTGACCATTAATCCGGACCAAAATATCACTCCGGACATATCACGAGTGCAGATTCAGACGATCTTGGATAAATTTGATCAACTTTCAGCCCATCTGAATGATGAAGCCGCCAAACGGGCCGCCCATATCCTGAGATCGCATAACCGGGTCCGGAAGGCAACCAAGATCAAGAGAACCGTCCAGACGGTCGAACCGCACACCCCACCCGACATTCTCGGTGTCTATGTCTTCCTCCCAGTCCAGGAGGCAGGACAATGAAAGGCAAAAGCCGGGACATCTTCACCACAATCCATACCGAAGGCGGGCTTTTACCATCGGGCCTGCTCCAACGCATCCTCGAGCAGGACAGAGACCTCGGAGGTCTCACCTTCAAGGATTACCATCTCGACGAAGGCTTGAGGCTTCAGGACGCCACCACAAACTCCTGGAACCGCCTTGTCAAGGCCTGGTCCAACTTCCAAGAAAGCCTTGAAAAGCTCCCCGAAACCGACCTCGGCACCACCGTCACCCGTGAGAGATGGCTCTTGATCCTTTTCGATGAATTGGGCTACGGTCGCCTGCCACCTCATAAATCCGCCCTGCAAGTCCAAGGCAAGGACTACCCGATAAGCCACCATTGGGACCATTCCCCAATCCACCTCGTCGGCGCCAGGGTCGACATGGACAAGCGAACCCCGGGGGTCGCAGGGGCCGCAAGAGCCAGCCCCCACGGGATGGTCCAGGACTACCTCAACCGAAGCGAGGAGGACCTCTGGGGCTTCGTCAGCAACGGCCTGAAGCTCCGAATCCTGCGGGACAATGTCAGCTTGACCCGGGCGGCCTATGTAGAGTTCGACCTCGAAAGCCTGATGAAGAGCGAGGCCTACAGCGATTTCGTCATCCTATGGCTCGTCTGCCATCAATCCAGAGTGGAGGCCGATCCCCCGGAATCCTGCTGGCTCGAAAAATGGATGAACATAGCTCAGGAGCAAGGTACAAGAGCTCTTGATCAACTACGTTTGGGAGTTGAAAATGCCATTCAGATACTTGGTCAAGGTTTTCTCTCTCATCCAAACAATAAAATCCTAATAGAGAAACTAAGATCTGGTACCTTATCACCCCAGGAGTATTATCGCCAACTATTACGGCTTATCTATCGTTTAATCTTCCTATTTGTAACTGAGGATCGAAATCTACTTCTTAAACCAGATATACTTCGTGAAACCCGGTGGCGATACGATCAATATTATTCCATGAAAAGATTGCGTGAACTTGTAAGAAGACATAGAGGTACTCGTCATGTTGATGCATATCATTCTTTGCGTATCGTAATGATGGGTCTTCGTAGCAATACTGGATTACCAACTGTTGGATTGTCTCCATTAAATAGCTTTCTCTGGTCTGACGAGACGATACCTGACATTGAAAATTGTTTGATTAATAACCAATTCTTATTCGAAGCCATTCGTAAATTGGTATTTATAACACAGAAAGATGTTCTTCTTCCGATCGATTTTAAAAATCTTGGTACTGAAGAATTAGGTAGCGTCTATGAATCGTTGCTTGAATTACATCCAATAATAGATATTGATACCGGAACCTTTGAGCTAAAAACCGCGGCAGGCCATGAACGGAAAACTACAGGTAGTTATTATACCCCTGCATCACTCATTACATCTCTTTTAGATTCTGCTCTTGAACCAGTTCTAAAGGAAGCTATAAGTAAACCTGACTCTGAAAAAGCCATCCTAGCACTCAAAGTATGTGATCCAGCTGCTGGAAGTGGACATTTCTTAATAGCTGCTGCTCATCGTATCGCAAAAAAGCTTGCATTAATACGAACAGGTGAAATAGAGCCGTCTCCTGAAGAATTTCGCAAAGCGCTTAGAGATGTCATTGGGCATTGTATTTATGCGGTTGATATTAATCCAATGGCTGCTGAATTATGCAAGGTGGCTCTTTGGTTAGAGGCAATGGAACCTGGAAAACCATTAACTTTTCTTGAACATCATATTCAAGTAGGTAATAGTCTTCTTGGTACAAATCCCGCATTGATAAAAGAAGGTATTCCGGATACTGCGTTTAAGCCTATTGATTGCGACAATAATGAAATTGTAAAAGGTTTATTGAAGCTAAATAGAATGGCCCATAAAGGGCAAACGAGCATAGAGCAATGGAATATGGAGAATTCCCAAAATAATCTAGTTGAAATTTCTTCTTTAATCATAAGATTAGATAAAATGGCGGATAATTCTGTTAAGGATATTCATAATAAAACCATTGCATATCAAAGATTATTAGAGTCTGTCGAGTATAAAAGGGAACTATTATTGGCAGATTCATGGTGTGCAGCTTTTTTTTGGAAAAAGGATGGAAATTCAAAATATGCATTAACTGAAGATATATTTCGTTTAATTAAGCAGAGTCCAAATAAGGTACCTAATGAAATATATAAAGAAATAAAATCGATAAAAGACCAGTTTCAATTCTTTCATTGGTATCTAGCATTTCCAGATATTTTCATAAAGTCATCTCTAAGCGAGGAGACTGAAAATAAAAACACTGGGTTAAGTGGTGGATTTGATGTAATTATCGGTAACCCTCCATGGGAAAGAATAAAACTTCAAGAAAAAGAATATCTCTCGTCAAGATCATCTGAAACATCTGACACATATGATAGTATATCCAGAGAAAATGTAATAAAAAGTGATGCTGCTGTATATAAGGATTTTATACTGTTGAGGGGAAAAAAATTACGTGAGAAACATTTTCTCTCAGAGTCTGGAGTATATCCATTATGTGGCTCGGGAGATTTAACGACATATGCGCTTTTTCCGGAATTATTTATTAATATATTAAACCAAAAAGGACAAGCTGGGTTTATTACTCAGACGCAATTGATAACTGAAAAATCATATTCCCGTTTAACTAAATATTTACTTGAATCGCAACAAATAATATCTTGTTATGCATTTGAAAATGAACGGTTAATATTTCCTTCGGCACATCATTCAACAAGATTTATTCTATTAAGTATTGGAAAAAAGTGTTATAAATTTCCTTGTGCAATGGGATTATGGGATATTGAATGGCTAACTGATATAAGAAGAATTTATGAATTAACAAAAGAGGATATTATCAGATTCAATCCAATTACTAATAGTATACCTCAATTTCGTACAAAGAATGATGCAAAAATTGCTATTTCAATTTATAATGAATTTTCTCCCTTAAAAAATAAAACTATATTTCGAAGTCCTATTTCTGTTAGCCGTGTTATGCATGATAAAGATGATCGTGAAGCTTTCATATGGGGAGTCGATTCAATACAACAAAAAGATACATTACCCATTCTTGAATCGAAAGTTATCGAACAATATAATCACAGATATGCTTCTTATAAGGATGTTAAAACGATTGATATTAAAAAAGGGTATCCAAGAATATTGATGGATGAAGATTTAAAGAATCCAGAAATTTCCAGTATTCCTCGAAAGTGGGTCCGGTTACAAGATACACCGAAACGCTTTTTTAATTATCCTTATCGCTGGATCCTTCATGTTCGGAATATCACAAATAATATTGCTATACGCACAGTAATTGCAGCCATTACCCCAAAATATCCAAATACAGGTAGTTGTCAATGGATTCGGAATGATAATTATTCAGTTGATGATTATCTGTATTTATTAGCGATGCTAAATTCTATTCCTTTCGATTACTTAGCGAGGCAAAAAGTGGGTGGGATTCATCTTAATTCATATCATTTATATCAAATACCACTACCCGATTTTCCATCAGAACAATATAATTCATTTCATACAATTTTATGTCGACACGCCTTCGAATTATCATATACTTCAAATGATTTGATGGCGTTTGCTAATGATTGTGATTATTATAATGAGCATAAACAGGTATATCCACCTTTTGAATGGAATTCAAAAAGGCGACATTTGTTAAAATGTGAAATTAATGCAATCTCAGCCATATTATATAATCTTAATCAACAAAATTTTGAATGGGTTCTAGATCCAGAATATCCAGGCGAAACCTTTCGCGTTTTAAAAGAAACAGAGAATAAAGATTTTAACCAATATCAAACAAAAACCGATTCATTAAGCTATTTTATTGAAATCCAGAAAGCAATATCTGAACAACATATTTACACGTCAAGAATTCCGAAAATAAGAGATGATGAAATATTATATAGAATATTTAATAAGAACAATATTGAAAAACGAAGGAAAGAAAAGAAAATTCATTCTATAGATGGCAATTGGGACTCATCATAGTGTTCGAGCTATTGAGTCTATCTTTACAATTTGGACTGCACCCAATTTCGTCAACTCCCAGACTAATTACTTTTAGGTAGGAGGTTAGGCATGGACGGAACCCCTGAAAATGGATAACAAGTCAAAATGGACAAACATGAGTAGTTCAGTTTAGGGATTTCTAATGCTACGCGAATGCATTCGGCATTGGATTACATATACCTTACTTAATTTGAAAAAAGGCGACAGTTTGATAAGGTCGCTAATCTATAAATCTATGTGGAGGGGTTCACACCACACCAAAACCCTCCTCGTCTCCCCATCAACCATCCACTCCACCGTTGTCCTGACCGCAATCCCCAGCAACTCAGCGATCTCCTCTGGTATCGTCGACCTCACACTCCGTGGAACATCATTCTGCTAAAAAGCAGTCATCATGTAAACTGGTCAGGAGGACTCTGAGAAAATAGCTAGATATACATTTATGGAACCTGTTAAATAGTAGACAAGAGATTTCTTACACATGGAATGTCACCAAGCAAGAGGATATTTCCTAGAAGGAATAGTACAAACATGGTTGCAGGAATCTGGTTTTCTTGAGGTCAAACATGGTAAAGTTCGTGGCAGATCAACAGACCATGAAATTGATGCTTATGGTATCTCATCATTCAATCTACCCTTTATCTATCCTATTAAATTACTAACAGAAGCAAAATGGCACACATATTCCAATCAACACGACAGACATATAGGCCCTGATGTAGTAAGGAACTTTTTCGGAAAAATCATTGACATAGACCAAAACTATTTTCGAAGGAAAAGAAGCAGTATGAAAATGCGTTATCTGCATCATGGAGCGATTTTTTCTGTGACACCTTTTTCATCCGGTGCACAGGAGTTCGCATGGGGCCATGGAATTTACCTTATTCCGTTAGGTGGATATACAATTTTACGAAAATTCTTAGAACAGGCCCTATCGACGTTCCAGAAGCATTTCATTTCATCCAAACATCAAGATGATCTTTATACCAAGGCAAAATGCAGAAAACTTGGAAGAAAAATAGCAAAAGAAAAAAATCAGGATCTCTATTTTTATTCTGGCATTCTAAATCAACACGATTATGTTTTTATTGTCGCTAATCAAGAATTTTATTTTCAACCTGATACAGATCTAATAACCGAAAACCCGATTGCATCAAAAGATTTTCGCTTACCTGGAGAAGAAAGACTAGAAACACTATTCCATTTTTCGATTCCTGGAAGTGAGTTTGAGATATGCTTACCAAGATATCAATCTGATAAAATAATTAAATCAATAAAGCGAACACGTCCGGGAAATCAATTTGCTTTTATAGATATTCCAATGAATATTCTAGCCAATGGAAAAGCCGTCCGAAGATTATTTAGAATAAAGCTAGCATTGCCGGATTAGAAAATATTATTTACGCTCTGCTCTCACCCAAACCCTCCGCGTCTCCCCATCCACCCTCCACTCCACCGTCGTCCTATCTTCAATCCCCAGCAACACAGCGATCGGCTCAGGAATAGTGGACCTCACACTCCGTGAAACATCATTCTGCCTGAACGCGGTCGTCGTATACACCCTGTCCTCCTTCTTCGCCATCGGGCTGCTATGTTCCTCCCCACGATAAAACCTTTCGGTCACCCACTTTCACCTACCCGTTATGACCCTATATATATATCCTATATTATAGGGTTATATTATAGTCCAATCCATCAAGGAGGTTTAAATACCATGTACGCAAGCAACATCCCAGGAACCATCATCGAGCGCCCGACACTCGACCGCCCCCTCCGTTCAGCCCGTGTCCGCCAAGCCCTCCGACTCTGGCTTTCCATGTACCGGCTGAACAAAATCATGGAAGCTCTTGCCGCCCAAAATCCAGCGATTGCCCGTAACCCTCAGCCTGCCCGCGTTCAACAATCATATCCCCCCAATCCATCCAATCAAGCCACCTTCCACGACTGGCTCCACCACGCCTCCTTGACCGTCTTCCAGTCCGAACGTCGGCCACACGGGCCTATCTTCCCAATCGACCCCCCAACCGTGAAGGGATTGACTACCTATGGCGCTAGATGCGGGACCACGAAGTTCTACGCCGCCTGGGTGGAGTGGTCAGGAACATTCTTGGGTTGGATGCGTGTCCAACCACAGGTAATTGGGGTGGAATCGGACTACGCGGTTGGGGAAGTCCTTGAACGGCCATTGTTCAGGGGGATAACTATAGATCTCAGCGGGCATGACGCTCTAGACCGGTTCTCCGCAGCGTTGAGGAGTGCGGCCTGGGATTTGGGGGTGGCTGGCGGATAAACGCGATAGCTGGCGCCAGAGCGCCGGCACCGGTTTGCTTCGAGCAGCCCGCAAAGCAGTTTCCCCGGCGGCGGACCGCCGGGAACGGTAGGCTTCGGGACCAACAACAGGCCCCAAGCAAGCTCCTTGTCGGCCGGGGATGGGAACAAACCGAAGCGCTGGGGGGTCGAAATCCTCCCACCAGACCCCTCTGTTTCGTATGTTGCCGTCGTCAATCTTTCATGTCGTGCGCGAGCCGAGGACAAGCGGTCAGCTTGTCCGAGGCGAGCGCCCCGCCTGTATATTCGGTGGCGAGCCTTCCAGAGGGGTTGTTCGGACCTACCCGATCTCCACCTGCGGAGATTGTTTCCTGCACGGGCGGCCAATCGATTCGGAGGGGGCCCGATCATTTACCCCGCATCATCTATCCTTTCCGGAAAAAGCCCCTTACCTTGCCGACAAGTTCCTCGACATCTCCGATCATCCCGGGCCGCATCTCGGGCGGCAGGAACGATGAATACCGCGGCCCCGCGAACCTTTCGTCCAGCAGGACGATGACGCCCCGGTCCTTTTCGGAACGGATGAGCCGCCCGGCGCTCTGGACGACCTTGTTCATCGCCGGGGCGATGTAGCCGTACAGGTTCCCGGCCCCCTCGCCGAACCGCGCCGAGAAATGGCCCATCAGGGCCCTCACCTCCAGGTTGGGCGGCGCAAGGGGCATTCCGGCCACGGCGATGATCGACAGTATGTTCCCCTCGTAATCGATGCCCTCGCTGAGGCCGCCACCCTGCACCGCGAGCAGAAGCTGGCCCCCTTTCGGGTCGTGCAGCCTTTCAACTATTCCGGCACGGTCCCGCTTGCCCATCGACCGGGACTCGACGACGATGTCCCTGCCCCGTATCCCCGCTCCCATCCGGGAGGCGACCTCCTCCAGGAACCTGTAGGACGTGAAGAACGCCGCCACATTGCCCCTGACCGCCAGGGAAAGCGCCGTGATGGCGGCGGCATACCGGCCGTACATGGCCGCGTCCCGGCGGGTGTACTGCGTCGTGAGCCCGCCAAGGCCCAGGACGAGCCGGTTCTCCCTGGGAAAGGGCGATTCGTAGATTCTCTCGACCCTCCGTTCGGGGGGCACTCCCAGCATGTCGGCGTACATCCCGGGCGGGACCAGCGTCCCGGACATGAGCACCGCCGCCCCCACCTCGGCTAAGACCGGCCCGGCGGCGGTCTCGGCCTCGAGATATGCGATCCGGAGCGCCCAGGAGCCGTCCTCGTTTTTGGAAAATATCCGCGCCACGCCGGAGCCGCCCGACCTCCAGGCGTCCAAAAAATCCCCAAGCTCCATCGCGAACGACCGCTCGGCGCCCGACTTCAGCACGCCCTCGCCCGTTTCCCGGAGCCAGGAGACATACCGGTCCATATCGTCCTTCTGGCCCAGGACCTCCGAAAAGGCGCTTTCAAGCACATCCTCGAGCGCATCCTTCCCGACGTATTCCTCGGCGCCCGGGAGAAGCTTCGAGGCGCGCCCGTCCAGCCAGCGCCTGAGCGCCTTCGTGTAGCGCGCCCCGCGGGCGCTCTTGCCGCCGATCTCCACCATCGCCTGCTCCAGCTCGTACGAGGTCCTCCTCAGGCTGAGATTCGACCGTATCCTGTCCGGCAGGTTGTGGGATTCATCGACGACGAGCAGCACCCCGGAAAGGCCCTTGCCCGCTTCGGCGAGAATGGGCCCCGCTATGCCATCGAAGATGTAGTTGTAGTCGCACACCACGACATTGGCGTCGCCCATCGCCTCCTGGGCCGCCTTGTGGGGGCAGAAGCCGGCGCGAACGCAAGCCCTCTGCAATTCGTGGACGTGCATTATCCGCTTGAATATCAATCCCGCGGCCTCGCCGGCCGGACGCTGCTCGTAGGGGCACGATCGGCTCTTGGTCCGGGCCTTGCACATCTCGCGAAAGGCGTAGGCGGGCTGGGCCGAGGCGGTGTCGGGGCACATGGACTGCCTGGATATGATGTCGACGGCCCTGATGCGCCGTCCGGAGAATCGCTCGACCGTCCGGAGCGTGTCGATCACTATGGTGTGCTGGCTCTGTTTCGAGGTCACGAAGAATACGACCCTGTCGCCGCCAAGGGCGTCCTCGAGCATGGCGGAGAGCGTCGCGACGGTCTTTCCTATCCCGGTCGGCGCCTGTGCCAGGAGCACCTTGCCGCTGGCGACGGCCTGCCGGATGTCCTCCATGAACTCGCGCTGGCCGCCACGTATCCTGTCGTACGGGAAGAACGGGAAGTCCGGGTGGCGCGTCGACCCGGAGGCGCTGGCGGCCGACCGGGCGGTCCGGGCCTCGTAGCCGCACCGGCGGCAACGCAGGATCCTCTCGCCGCCTCGGGAGCTTCGCCCAAGCAGGGCGCTGCATTGGGGGCAGAAGGCTTCGGGCATGTTGCGGCCGCTGATACGCCGGCATGTTGAAATGAATTTCGGCCGGGACCGTGGACCCGTATCGTGGACCTCCCTCGGGAATGTCATTGGACGGCCCTTGTTCATGGGGATAACTATAGATCTCAGCGGGCATGACGCTCTTGACCGGTTCTCCGCAGCTTTGAGAAGTGCGGCCTGGGATTTGGGGGTGGCTGGCGGATGAACGCGCTAGCCGGCGCCGGGGCGCCGGCACCGGCTCGCTTCGAGCCGCCCGCAAAGCAGTAGAGTAAAGGAATGGCCTTGCGGCCATTCCCTCCTCATCGAACCGTACGTACCCATTTCGAGTATACGGCTCTCGTCCGGCGTTCCCCATTGCAGGTGGCAGGTTTCTGGGTCCTGAGCGAAACGAGCGAAACGAGATATTCCTCCTCTGGGAGACAACGGGTGATGACACGCCTGCTCCGCCGTTGGGCCTTGTAGCTCCTTACGCGAGCCCGCGTCCAGCGGTCAAGCAATATAAATGGCTTGACTACGGTCATGTACCCAAAATATCGTCCCCAGCCACGGATGACAGGATTGATGCCTTCTATGACCATTCGTGCGTTCCTTGGTTGGCATCTCCGGGTCCCGCGTCGTATCGAGTTCTTGTATCTGTCGATGGCTTTCTTGCTCGGCGCCATTTCGCCCTTGGTGAAGAGGAAGCCAAGAAACTCCCCATAGCACCCATCAGCATTGAAAATCCGGGTCTTCCTCGGGCTCAATCCCAGCTTCAGTTCCTCGCCAAGGATTCTTTCCGCCGTGCTCAGCGCGTTTTCCGCTTCCTGCCTGCTCTTGCAGAATATCAGGAAATCGTCCGCGTATCTCAACAGAAGGTATCCTTCCTCGCCCATCCTCCGGTCGAAGTGATTGAGGTAGATGTTCGCCAGCAACGGGGAGATGACGCCGCCCTGCGGCGTTCCCTCCTCCGTCGCCTCGTAATCCCCATCGGCCATCACTCCGCACTTCAGAAAGGCTTCCAGCAGGTCGAGAACCCTTCCGTCGGCGACTTTCTCCCGTACAAGGTCCATCATTATATCGTGGTCCACATGGTCGAAAAATCCCTGTATATCCGCATCGACGAGCCAGTGATAGCCTCTTCCCAGATAGCCCCGGACCTTTCGCATTGCCTGGTGCGCGTCTTTCCCGGCCCGATACCCGTGGCTCCCTTCGAGGAATATCTCCTCGAATATCGGCTCCAGGATGTCCTTCAGCACTTGCTGCACCACGCGGTCCTTGACCGTCGGAATCCCCAAGGGTCGCTGTCGCCCGTCCGGCTTGGGAATGTATACCCGTCTGACCGGTTTTGGCCCGTATCGCCGCTCTTTCAGCAGCCTGCGTATTTCCGCAAGTCCCAGTTCCTTTTGCGCCTCAAAGCCCTCGATGGTCTCCCCGTCGATTCCTCCGGTTCCGTGGTTCGCCCTGACCTTCTTCCACGCCGCCTCCAAGTTACGCAGGTCCATCAGTTGTCCGCTGAGGGAATGCCACTTGAACTTGTCGTGGTACTTCTCGTTCCATCTCTTCATTCGCTCTCTCCCGTTCCTGCCGGCGTCAGCCTTGGACGGTGTTCCGCTTCGCCGCTCTCCCCAGATGGCGTGTTTGTCCTCATGGCAACTACCCCGCTGGGTTCTCCTTTCCTTGCGTTATTCCGTTCTTCGGCTTCCGCTCGTTCCAGACCAGGACCCCTTCGCTGGACCGGCTTTTCCCCTCTTACAGTCGCCCCCTGCGGTCTTTTGGAGCCGCAGGTTCTGCATCTCATCGGCCCGGCCTTCATCGCTACTATGGGTCCATCCGACCCCTGTGGTGGCTTTGCTCCGGTTTTCCCTTACGGTTATGCCTCGGCTACCTTCGCCCGGGATGCCCCTACCAGGGCGCTTTATTATCTCCGGCCAAAGGACCACGACAGGTCTCCCCCGGTCGCATCGAAGGGCTTTCGCGACCATCCCGACCGTAATCACCCATCCAGGTTTTATCGCCACTCTAGCTTCCACCGGTAAACGGGGTGTCGCCAGCTGGACGGGCCACCTCTGGTTCGCTTTCGCTTCGGGCTGGTCACCGATACTCGGGAACTCCGCACCCCGCCTCACGACGGAGCACTTCCCTTTCTCTTCATACGAGAGTAGCATCGTATGGGGGGATTTGAACCCCGGGTATATTCGTATGTTGCTTATATCCGTTTCTTTCCCTCCCTTGCTTCGGGGCGCGCGTTTCCCCGGCGGCGCACCGCCGGGACTGGTAGGCTTCGAGCCCGGCAAAGCTCCCCAAACAGGCGCTGTGATGGGCAGAGACCGGGCTGCAAACCCCTGCACTGGCACCGTCGGCGCCTCAACCCGGACCCCGCAACATCGTTCAGTTTCGCCGTCAATCTTTCTTGCCGTGCGCGACCGCAAAGGAGCGCCGTCAGGCGCTCCTTTAGGCGAGGAAGAACCGGTCGCAACCGGTTCTTCCGGGGCGAAGGCCGTGCGTTGAGCCCGGCCGGAGCGAGCGCCACGAGGGCTTGATCGGTGGCGCGTCCCGAGACGGGGTAACGAAAAACATTCGTACCGATCCAACGCACATTGGACCCATTGAAGATGCCGTCCCTAAAACATCTTCCCCCGAAATGCGGTCTATCTGGACCAAGAACACCGCTACCTTTGCAATCTGGAGAGAGGCCTATTCTTTACGATACGGCACAATCATAGGCGACTACTAATATCCGCCTCGATAGCTTCGATAATACCATCGGCCTTTACCCAACATTTTGTTGTTCTGGAATAGATTTCACAATAATTCAAGTCAGCTAACAGCCCATTGGAAACAATAAGGAAGGTATTATCCGGCAAACCGTCCGTAAATTCCTTGAGATAATCGTCTTTATTAAATGGGGGCAATCGATTCTGATATTTGGTCCATATCATGATAAGGAACGGCAGCCCTGCTTGAGCACTTTCCGAATGTTGTCTTAGTGCTGTGTAGATGGAATTCCTCAAAGTATTTGGATTATCAGGATTCTCCTTTATCCTGCCATTTTCGAAGGCCTCGATCTGTTTGCATTCAACAACGATATCATACCGATTTTTCACAATATATTCATTTTTTGGCATTTGTCCTTTAATTCGTCTTACCTCTTTCGATTGTTGAGCGAGCAAATGCAGCACGGCCGCCTCATGATCCGTTTTCAGCGCAATACCCAGTTTCCGGCCCCGCCGGTAGCCTTCTTGGATGTATCTATCAGCAAGGGTCCCTTTTACCTTTGAGAGCGACATGTCCCCCGAAGCTTGGATATAAACGCTATCATCAACATCCACAAAATCACGGGGGTGCGGCAAGCAATAGTTTTCCACGGTGTCGATCGTATCATTCCCTTGCTTGATACTGACCATTGCCAAAGGTGCGCTACCGCAATAATAACAGCACCTAGTGCCGCTTCTAGAAAGGTAGTATATGAATTCTTGCCAAAAAAGCTAGATTATGGGGGCGCCATTCACCAATCATGGTAATCTCAGTACGTCCGATTACAAATGAGGAGGGCAATAAACTTCGCAGGATTGTCCGCCACGGGCGTGAACCCGTTGAAGTACGGAGAGCTCAGGTGATTCTGGCATCTGCTCAAGGATTTACCCCACCCAATATCAGCCCAATTGTAGGGATGAGCGAGGGATACATTCGGGAACTTATCCATAGTTTCAACGAGAGTGGAATGGCGATGCTAAAACCCTCCTGGAAGCCCGGGGGTAACTATAAATTCTCCGACAAACAGAAGGAGCGGCTGGTGGCATTGGCCACCAGCCGCCCACAGGACCTCGGATTGCCATTCTCCCAATGGAGCCTGTCCCGTCTGAGAGAGGCTGCCATGAAACAGGGCATAGTGGATTCAATCTGTATTGAATGGCTTCGCGTTATATTGGACGAGGCCGCCGTAAGCCATCAATCCATCAAGACTTGGAAGGATAGCAAGGACCCTCAGTTCGAAGAGAAGAGAAAACGGATTGAAGAGCTTACCAGGCAACAATCCAATCCACCGGTAGTTCTCAGCATGGATGAAATCGGGCCAGTCAGCCTGACCCCGCATGGAGGCAAAGGATGGTTTTCCGAGAAGCAATCAGACCGAATCCCATCTTTATACAAACGCCTTGGTGGAACGCGATACGAATATATGTGTCTCAATGTCTTCCATAAACAACTGAGTTTCAGGCAACATAAGTATAAGGGCGGGAAACCCTGGTTGGACTTTCTTAAACAAGAACGATCCAAACATCCAATTGACCAGGATGTTTACATTATCCAAGATGGGTTAAGCGCTCACTGGACTCCGGAAATAAAGGCCTGGGCGGCTGTCAGCCGTACGATATTGGTCCCGACAGCCACCCAGGCCAGTTGGATGAATCCGATTGAATGCTACGCTGGTGATATCCAGCGAATGGCCCTTGATGGAACGAATTTCCATGACTGGATTGAAGTGAAACAGGCCTTTCAAAGGGCGATAACCTATCGGAATAGAGAGCGTCGGGCTTGTGACAACCCGATTTGGGGCTCATTGCGTACCGATGGACGAAGTAAGTTTAGACGACCTGTCTGGAAGCGGCACTAGGGAGATTGGGAATAAAATTATAAAGAGGGACATGAGGTGTGCCGCATTTTATACACGGCTTCGGATTGCTGAAAATCGAGGTGTCCAAAGGAGGGATATTGGGAGGCGTTTTGTCCGCACTGTCACGTGATATCAAAATCCATCTGAGAAGAATCACCATTTTCAGGCATTTTTTAAGGCAGGCAACCGTCTCGTTGTATCTCTCCAGACATTCGGGGTCTTTTAATGAACAGGAATAGACCTCATCCAATTTAGAAATCTGTTCCATCCACCACGAATACGGTCTGCCGTCTATCTGGTCATCTGGATTGGGAGGATGCTTGATATGAATATCGATCTTCTTGTTTCTATCGGGATTTGACATCGCTTCCATCACAGTTAACGAGTACTGGATAATCAAATTATTGTATGACGAAGGGCCAAAAATAAAACCAAATAAAAGAGGAACCCTTCCATCGGCTTCCTTTGCATCCGGGTCGTTGTCCAGCTCACCACCTTCGCTGTCGTTGCGGCATGGGAAGATGCCGCTAAACGGACATGTCCACGCCCGGACTGGGCGGGAACACCATCCGCGCAGCGGCGGGCGGGGCATTGTCCATTTCTCCCTTCGGGTTCGCGGCGGAGCCTCCGCTTCTGTTCCGATACGGAGGTGAGCTGATGGACGAAACAGAATATGCGTCGGATACCGAACGGGACGAGGAACTCCACTCGGGTGAGGAATAAAACGCTCTGGGCGAGGAATTCGACCTCAATCACATTTCACGGCAATTCAAATCCGAAAGAATTTGAACAACACATTCTCTCAATATTCTGCAAGAAGCTCTCGAACAACCGACCCAAAACTCAGTTCCTTGACAATCTCCAGTTTGGTCATCCGCATCAGCCGCAAACCGGAGCCTTTTCCAATTCCCCGACGCACCTGCAAATCAGCTTGACGCGCGGCTTCCTCATCCCGGAAGAGCCCAACCATGATCCTTCGTCCGGAATCCGTCGCATCCAGAAACACCGGCACTGCCTCCAAATCCGTTTCCGGCTCCACCGGTCCCCGGCCTGAATCCTGTCCCTTTTCTACAACCCTCACGGAGAACCGTTCCATGGCCATTGCCAGGTTCCCCTTCGCGTGCTTCTTCCGCGGCCTGCCCCGCTTCCTTTTGGGAACTTGGGTCCCCCTCTGAGCCTTCCCGGCTGCCCCCCTCGCCGGCCTACCTTTCTCCACGGCAACCGCGACCGTCCCTGCCGGCCCGATCCGGTTCTTGGGCGGCCGCCCCCGCTTCCTCTTGACCGGAATAACGACCGCACATTTGGCATCCCCGGCCCGGGACCGCTCCATAAGCGAGGCCTGCGGCACATCCCCGCAGGTTGGCGCCGCCCCCTTCTCACCTTCTTCCAGAACGCCCCGTCCAGCCCCTTGGCCGCCAGCGGCCCCGTTCCCCCCTTCGCCCGTACCCCCCGCAGGAACCCGCCCGTCATCAACCGGCTTTGTCGGCCCGGAACCGCCTGCCTGACCGGTCCGGGCCGGCGCCGGAGAAATATCGCCCGGTCCCCACCGCTTGACCGGTATGACCCCGGCGTCCTGCAGAATCCGGTCCAGGTCGATGTCCCAGAGCCGCCGGTGCTCGAGCTCCTGCCTGGCGCGCTCCACCGCCTCCCTTGAAGGCCTGCCGATGAGCGTCCGGGCGATGTCCTTGGGCAGGGCCTCCATGCCCCGCTTGGCCCCGTACCGGCCCGATTCCCGGGATTCGGGGGCCTCGTGCCGGGGCTTGCCATGAGTTATCATCGGCGAATACTGCCAGGGCATCATCTCAACGACCGGTCTGGGCGCCTCCTCGGGCGGTCCGTCCCTGTTCCCGGTCGGGAGTTCCCCGGGAGGGCCCGCCCTGCCTTCCGAGGCTGCGCAGGTGTCCAATGGGACCGGCCGGACCGCCGCAGGCTCCCTCTCCTGTTCTCCGGAAGCACCTGGGTCCATGCGAAGCGGAGCCGCTTCCGTGTCGGCGGGGTCATCCTGGACCTCTGCTCCAACCGGTTCCTCCCGGCAAACGGCTCCGGCCATCCAGACGGCCAGCGTGTCCCGCCCTAGGAAGCGGATGTCGGGCACGACCACGGTCCGGTACAGCCGCTCGCGCTCGATTTCCTCGGTCCTGTCTTGGAACATCTTCACGGAGATCCCCAATCGGCGCGCCAGCGCGGTGGGGCCCTCGTCCGGGAAGTCCACCAGCGCCTGCAGGGCTTCCTTCTCGAACTCCAGGAGGGGCCGGAAGCTCCCGGCAGTCCCGATCGGCGGGCCTCCCGGTTCTGCAGCCGAAACCCCGGCAGGGTTCTCTAAAACTCGTGCAAAATCGAAGAAACTGCCCTTTTCAAGTGCCTCAATAGGAAGGACGACGGTCTCCTTTGCGTTCAGGCCGTCTGTCCTTTCCGACCGGGCGATACCCGCCATTACTTCCTCTCGGTTCTTGCAGATGCCTAAAACAAGGGTCTCGCTCCCGTCCGAAACGGCCCAGAAGACCCCGGGCAGTGCCTTTAGCGCTCGTTTTATTTCGTTGGATGACCCCTGACCCTTCCCATCGGAGCCCTTATCGAGGATACAGGCCCAGAACACCCCGGCGCCCAGCCGCCCGAAGGCCGGAATGCGCAGGTACCGGAAGATGCCGAGCTTTTGCATACGGATCCTCAGATAGGTCGTATTCTTCAAATCTAGGCCGGAGATCTCGCTCAGGCGCCGGTCGGTCTCCTCGGGATGGCGAACGAGGGCCGAGAGCAGCCGATTTTCCTCGACGGTGAGGCCGGTCAACGATGGATTGCGTTTCCGACGAGCCATGGCAGAGTCGCTATTTTTCACAACTTGAACCCAATATAAAGATATTTTGGAGACATTTCATACAATAAAACAAATAGCTACTTTTTGTATTATGGGCATAAGTATTGGATTGATAAATTGATCTTTGTAAATAAATTCTAAGAACCAATTATCATTGTAGGAATTTGATGGATTAATTCTGCTGCATTATTTACACAGGATTACATTATATTATTCACTATTTGTTTTTTTCTTTGTAAGCACGTAACTAAGGATAAATGCAATAATCACAACACTCAATGAATAATAAGGTTTTTCTTGGATTATTGTTGTCTTATCGTCGATTATATATATTTTGAATTGTTGTTCACGCACCGCTCCATCATTGTCTTCTACAATCAATCTAATTAGATATATTCCGATTTTTAAAAATCGGTGTTCAATCTTTGATCCATTCAGTACTTGACCATCTATATACCAATGTGTCTCTATTATTTTTCCATCAATGTCCCTAGACTCAGACGCATCAAATACAATATTAGTATTGACATTTACAGTAGTTTGATATTTTACATTTATTGTCGGGGCTCTATTATTGATAACGATTCTTGCGACGCTAATATTATAATCGAAATTATTATCGATCACTGTTAATCTGATATAATTATCCCCTTTTCTTGTAAAAGAATGTTCTACAACTCCCCCAGATAAGAAAATATTTTGATTTAATTCCCATTGTGTTGATATAATACTGCCATCCAGATCATAAGATAAACTTTTCATAACGAATTCAGTTTCAACATCTCCGGTTTGTGGAGTGATTTTCATAATTGCTATTGGAGGCTTGTTGTCATTACGGCATATTCCTTCGTTTAACACCCAGAATTTCAGAGGGGGTGTTAATATGGTATTATTCTCCAAACAATTATCAATATTAATGTCCGTCCCATCATGTTTTATGCAATTATTCAAACTCAAGGAATATCGCGTGCGCATATAATAATCATCAAATAACGAAACAGTTACATTCTTTGCTGCTGGTCGGAGATCCATTGTCAAAGTTCCGTTGCAAATCGACATGTTAATATAATATGTTCTACAATCAAGATAGTTCAATGATATTAGGGATTCTGAAGAATCCCAAATGTGTCCGGGTCCAGACCATAGAGTTGAGTTTTTATGACTCAAAATAAAATTTAAAGCGTCCAGCCCCGGAGCAACTCTAGGCAAATACACGCTATATGTATTCATGTTCATTATCGAGATCTTTAATAATAATGGACTGTTCTTCGAAATAAATGTTTTGTTCAATTGTTGAATTAATTGAATTCCATTCACGGTCGATGATGTTGAATACCCTGAATCATTAGGAGTATATTCTGTATCAGGCATCTCTCCAAAGAAATCATGAGATGTGATCATATATAGAATAAAAATAGAAAATATCGTTAATTCTAGCAAGTAAATATTTCTCAAGGTGTATATCTCCCTAGAAACATTTCATTAGCAACTATTCCGTCTGGGGAATTGGTATAGTATGATTGTTCTTTGAAACAGGGTATTGCGTCTCCATTATCATCCAACCATGCTCTTTCGTTGGGATTTATATTGCTATACATAGATAATTCTCCAATCGAAATTCGACCATCTTTATTTTGATCTGCATTAACCGGATGCCCTGTATGATATGTGTGGTGTTGTACTGCATCCTGATCCCATATTGATTCTTCTCCATTCAATATATTTAAAACGCGCCCAATCCAATCGCTATAACCATCTTGAGGATTTATATCTCCAGAGGACAGAGCGCACTCTTTTGTGGATGTCATAATGATCCTGTTTTCTCCACTGCATTCTTCGATAAATCCCCCACTATAACTAGCTTGTAAAATGATAATCATTTTTGAGCATTTTATATTGGCAAGATCAAAAACAAACCAGTCATCCCAATAATCCCTTTCCATCAACATAATTCCTTCATCCACACCACCATACACATTCTCTTCATATACCTGATCATCATCAAAGTCGTAGTGAATGTCTGTTTCACTGTGTTCATTTCCTTCATCATATGGCCAAGTATCAATCCTGCCTTCCTTATATTCATATGTTTCGTCTTCTTTTTTTAAGACACCACTCCCATACGCCGTAAAATAGATTAGAACAATATCGTTCTCATCCGATTTTGAGGCCAACCAATCACTCAAAGCTGGCCTAACGTTTGTTACGGTGGCCTCATTTTGATCAGTATATCCCGGATGGAGAGTCCTTATTTCATCGAACGAATAATGATCCTTTAATACATGATACCAATAATCCAAGGAATTTACAAAACGTGGGTATAGGTTTGTCCCAGATACCAACAACGCCCATTTCTGATTAAAAATTACAGGATCTGAGGAATAGTACGTTGTTTCCTCACCATCATAAAATCCATCATCATCAGTATCCCGCCCTGAATCGGGAATACTATCAGTTCTCGAATCAAAGCAATCTGGTATTATTCTTCCATAAGTAGCAATATCCTTTAACTTTGTTTCCGACAGGTCATAATTCTTTGTCTTGAGCAGCAATACCTTGTCTATCACCACGTTCGGTGCCCGTTTGGCATATGTACAGAGTGCAATAGTCGTATCGGAAAAGACCCCGAACGACTCGCTCCACATGTACCAATGGTACTCGTAGGATCCAATGTTGATATGACGATTCCTCGAATCGCCCTGCCCATTGACCCACACCGACAGCGGTTCATAATCCGAACTTGGATTGACGAAATTCGATGATATTCTCGCCCGAACATACAGCCGGTACTCGCCCCTCTCCGATTTCGAGAAAAACCGGTTCCGAACTTCAAAACCGGCACCCGGAAGCACGGGTATCAGCTCCCGCCCCATGCTCGCATCGGAAGAGGGGAAAATCGTCGCATACTTGTTTCCATACAGGTCATCCGGCGTTGGGTAATCCTCCGCCTCGAACCAGTACGCCAGTGGCGCACCATCATCCATGTACACCTCTCCGCCGTCCAGCACGCCATCCATATCGGTATCTATCATAGATATTATTGTCGTTTGCCTTGACTGCGATATCACATCATACCAGACCTTCTCCACCAACATCACTGCACACACTCTGATCCCGTCTGGCATGGGCGACAAGCCCCAGTAGCCCGTCTGATAGGGATTCTCACCGTATATCGTCACCGTTCCACCCTCGGCAACCTTGAATATCCCGCTCGAAACCCACTTGAAGTGAGAATCCCTCCCAACAGCCAATGCACGCCAGTGGCCACGATTCACATCCGTCTCGTCATAATTGTCGTAATATAGATTAATACGGGGCGACTGCCCGGTGGATCCCAGGCTTGTCACCAGATTCGAGGTGGCCCTTGCCAGCACATAGCATTGCCACTCGCCTGCGTCAAGATTCTCGATGTCGATTTCAAAAATCCTAGGTGTCGCGCCAGTCGCATGGGCCTCATATACCGTCTCACCGGAAATCGTTTCCAATGTCCGGTATGTCCATGTAACCCCTTCAGGTGGCACTATCCAATTCCCGCTCCCGTCCTTCCCCCCAACCACGAACGGATACTGGTGCCGGCTGCCCCGCTCCAGTTCCAGGCTGTCCGTCAGACCGTCCCCATCCATGTCGGTGAGCGTATAATCGCCGATCGTAACCGTCCCCACCGTGGTCGATTTCCCCCACACGTAGCAGTTATTCTTGTCCACATGCGTGAACTCCCCGCGAGCCGAATCCGCAAATATCCTTATCTCGTCCCCATCCTTCCAGTACAATGCCAGATTGTCTTCGGCAATCCCAATCGTGGCTTTATTGTATTTCATATGCACCGCTATCCAGGTGATCTTGTCGGCCAAGGAGGTCTCGCCATCCATAGCCTCTATCTCGTAGGTGTTCGTCGTCCCCAGCGGCTGCGTTATCGTGATCGTTCCCGAGTAGCCGGTATTGAAATCTATGCCCACGCTCAATTTGCCGTCCGACGACACGCCTGTTGCATCGGCGTCCATGGGCACATCGGGTTCAATATTGTATTTCCATCCGCTGCCATCCTTTTCATATCTGTCCGGAATGAAATCGGAATCCGTGTCCGGCAGGATTGGGCTCGTCTCACCGGCCTCCGGCACGCCGCCGTGATAACCGTCATTATCCAAGTCTTCTCCCCTGCCGGTGATTGGATTGTGGCCGTCCCACAGGCCATCCCCGTCCGAATCCTCGGAGCCACGCCCGACAGGTAGCGTGCCCCATTCACATTCATACTTGTTCCAGAGACCGTCCCCGTCCTTGTCGAGCGCCCCATCCGCCAGCAATGGATCGAATCCATACTGTACCTCATACCCGTCCCGCATGTCATCATTGTCGGTATCATAACCGCCGGCCTCGGTCGTCGGTTTGGTCCCACGGAGGAATTCGGCCAAGTTACACAGATCGTCGCCGTCACTATCGCCCAGGTCCGTATATCCCCCGCCTGAATAATAGAGGTCAAGCCACTGCTGGAATTTGTCATAGGGGCTCCCCATCGGGAAATCCCCTATATTCAGCGGGTCCGTGGCAGGAATGGCCGTTACCTCTTCCCAGTCCGACCACCCATCATTATCCGTATCCGCTATGGTCGGGTTTGTTTCACCGGGCCCAATGCCGCCGTTCCATGGCCCTTCATCGACCATGCCATCCCCGTCCCTATCCTCCGTTCCGTCGGACAGGCCATCCCCATCGCTGTCCGCCACCACCGGATCCGTGATGTGCGTGTATTCCAGTTCGTCGTTCAGTCCATCTCCGTCTGTGTCCGAGCTGACCGGTTCCGTGCCTATGCTCAATTCCCCGAAGAATGTATAGGTATCTTCTTGGGAATCATATGTCCAGAGAATAGGCCAATTATAAAACGTGGCCACCCTGAAATCATTCGATGGTAGCGTGATTGAATAGCCGTCAAGAAGACCGTCCGAATCCGTATCGATATTGTTGTTGGTGCACGTCTGCGTGCCCGGCGTGTGCGGGTCATAGTCCAGCTTCTCGGTCCCGGTGTTGAACCAGAGCCATATGCCGTAGTTATTGTTGAACCCGTTGTACCCGGTCAGCCCGTCGTTGTCCTGATCCACCGGCAAGGGGTCATCCTCGTCACCTGTCGTATCGCCATCAGTGTCGCCATTATAGGCGTTCGTCCCGCCGGTGCGTCCATCGAACTCCCCCACCGTGCATTTTGATTCTATTCTGTCGCCCAGGCCATCACTGTCCGAATCCAGAGACCTCGCATTGCACCAGCCATCACTGTCGGCGTCGTGATTCCGGCTGTCCAGGTTGATCCCCATCACCATCTTGTACTTGAACTGGAAATTCGGGTGGTCTCCCACTCGTTCGAGAATCAGCTCCAAGCCATCATTGCGCGCATCATTGTCGCTGTCTATTACATGCGGGTCGCTGAAATACACTTCCTGATCCATGTAGTCCGCAAGCGGCAGTGTCGTCGACGGCGCCAGCGCCTGTTCTCCGGGGTCCTTCACATGATACCTGTGCACGGTTCCTGTCCTGAGCCCCTCGAAGAATTCCTTCACCAGCGTCCCCGGTTCCCATACATATATCTCCGAGAAATCGGATTTTGCCAGAATCACCGTCGTGTCCTGAAGGTATGCCACGAAGTGCATGTTCGTCGGCAACTCACCGCTGAACAAGTCCGCATCCGGCGCCAGGTTGTAATCGTACGGAGGGACGCCGATCTTCGTATCTATATCAACATCCTCGTGTTTCTCGGCATACCAGTACTCGACCCCCTTGACCCAGACCCATTCTGTTTCCTCGGCTTCATTGATCGTTCCATAGCCCGTCCATTGCCGGCTCCCGTTGGGAACATTCGTCCGGACCTCCACACAATTGAAACCCTCGCCCTTCCACACCGGCACCTCTCCGCCGTCCATCAGACCGTCCCGGTCGCTGTCCTGTTCCCTCGGATTGCTTCCGCTGATGTACTCATATTTGTTGGTGAGTGCATCATCGACGGGTATCAGCTTTTGGGCATCGTTCCTTTCCTTGTAGAACCACGGATTCGTGTAGATGTACGCCGATTGTAACTCGATGTCATACACGTCCACTTCACCGTTGTCGCCATCATCGCCCAACGCACTTGTCGGGTCCAGGCTGAACCACCGCTCGTAGCCATCCGGCATCACATCGCCGTCGCTATTTGCTGACTTGGGGTTCGTTTCTCCTGCATCCACCTTCCCGTTGCCGCTCTGGTCCTCCCGTTCCCAAGGTTGTGCGATCCAGTCTTGCTCCTGCAAGATTATTCCGTACGGGCCCCATTCCTCATTGCCCTGCCAATACAGCCCGGTTTTCACTCCCCAGCCCTCTATCGAACCGTCCGGAAGACCGTCATCATCCGAATCCGGATCCTTTGGATCGGTTGCCGGCGCCTGCGTGTCCTGATCCTGATTCTTCACCTCGCTGGTGTCCCATGTAGTATATGGATCAGTATCCACAGCCCCAAGACCCAATTCCACACGGTCTCTGATACCATCCATATCCGTGTCGCGCAGCTCGGCGTTCAGGCCGTTCAACTGCTCGTTCTTATCGCTTATGCCGTCCTCGTCGCAGTCGGAATTCAAAGGAGGCAAGCCCGACACAAGTTCTTGCCCGTCCGCCAAGCTGTCCCCGTCCACATCGGAATCCAGTCCCGAATATGTGACGCGCTGAAGAATCAGGAAATCGCTGTTTATTTCGATTTTCTTGGGCACGATCTCATACTCGTTTGTGTCAACCGTAAATGTCCCTACTGAAGTAGTTAACAGAGAATCATCTATCCTTAATACCAACTCATGAACCCCCATTCCAAGGTCGTACTCCTGGTCGATGTGCCAGTACCTTGTTGCTATACTGCCGGTGATTGCACTCATCTGAATGGGTGGTTCCGCGGGATTTACCTTTGTCACCAGCGTCGATGACCTGAGCTCGCTCGTTCTGCCGGCAGGGTCTATTGCTGGTATCTCTGCGTTCGGATTGGGCGGGTTCAAAACAATTGGACGCTTGAGTTCGATGGTCACCGCCCTGCTTAGAACCGCGTTTTCCATTTCCCTCAGGTCGGCCATCGTGAGCGGGATTTCAACACCGCCCACCGGATCATATACTCCGTTGTTCAGAACACATGGCTGGAACTCGACGCTGCCAATCCCCTCGGCAAGTATGTGATATTTGCCGTTTTCCGGGATATTCTCGGTCATCTTGACATATGATGGCAAAATGACCTGGTTCCCACCGGCCCCCTTTGCCGTGCTGGTTAGATTGACATTGAATTGATGCCTTATTGCAGTTTTGATTCCGCCCTGGATATAGCATTCGGTATAGTCCTCGGTCTCTATTCTGTCCATTTTCCACGAGATACCCGTCTCGTCCCCGTCTTTGACCATATCACTGTCCGAATCGATCCCCAGTGGATTCGTCGGGATATACGGCGCCTGATACTGGGCGTGCCCGTTATTGCAACTGTCCATGCCTTCCTGGGGCCACAGATTGATGTTCCGGGTATAGATTCCTGCACCGTCAAGAGCGTATACGACGCCACCCTTGCTCACCAATATTTCCAATATACCATCCGAATCGATATCCCCGCAGACCGGAGAACTCCGTATCATATTGTTGTTGTTCCCAGGATTGGCGGTCCACACGACCGTGTTGTCGACTGAATAGACATTCTGGAGCAGTCCGGAATCCACGCCAACTATCACCTGGCCGTTCACAACTATCGGATACGACCGGACTGGCTGGTAGTTGTCGACATTCCTGCTCCATGAGAATACACCGGTATCTTCCACCAGGGAATATAGAAGACCGTCGTCCGCACCGAAAATAATCCTCGTGTTCGAACATATCGGCGTTCCCTGAATCGCCGAGCCCACATTGTAGGTCCATAGATTCGTGCCATCCAGCTCACTGACGGCATGGAGATAATTGTCAGATGCGCCGAATATCACCATTCCATCTGCGACCAGCGGCTGGGTCGTCAGTGCATAGTCGCTGTCCCATGTCCATAAAGGGTTGTGCATCGAATCCAAGCAAAAGAGCTTCGGGGGCGGTGGTGGCGGTGATGCAGAACTCACCCCGAAGAATATCTTGTCCCCGGACACTACTGGGGATGTTATGATTTGGTAACCGGCGTTGTAATCCCAATCCGAATCGCCGTCCTCTCGGTCCACCGCATGCATGTTATTGTCCGACCCGCCTATCAAGACCATATCGCCCAGTATTGCCGGTGTCCCTTTCAGGACATTGTCGTAGATTATTCCGGACCATATCGGATTGCCTGTTTTCTCATCCAAGGCGTACAGACCGCCACGATCCGGGCCCTGGGGCAGTGGAAAGATGTCCGCTGCGAAAAAGACTGTGCCATCGAACACCGCAGGAGCGTATTTGATGTCCTTGATATCTTGGTTCGTATAGCTCCATACGGTCTCCCCGGTGTCCTTGCTCAGGGCATAGACCTTGGGACCATCCGTGGGGTCGTTCGAACCTACTATGATATACTCGTTTCCGATGGCTGGTGATGTCTTGAAGTTCGTTGTCTCGCTCTGCCAGAGTTGATCTGTTCCCGTCTCCCGTTTTTGCACCAACACGGCACGGTCAGCGTATATTTGACCGGCACCGCTTATTGTCGCTGTCGCTTTTAGCTTTACCGATTGTTGATTCCCGTCCAAGGTGATTTCCGAGGATAAATACCAGTTATATGTGTCCGTTATCTGTGTTGTCAATGTCGATTGCATGATGTCATTGACATATATGTCCAATTGGATGCTCGGCGGGGACGTTGTCGACTGGGACCTCGCATTCAATTCATATTGGTAGATCCCGGCCGGAACCGCAACCGCCGGGTTTGGTATCGTGACGGTGTTTCCATTGCTCAATGAAACAGCTTTTCCGTTGCCCGCCGTAAAATCGTCCACAACCGTTAACTGCCCCGGTGAATCCTCGGTGTCGAACCAGTAGACATCACCCCTTGCTTCGGCTCCGTCCAGCAATCCATCCAGGTCCGTATCGGCCAATACTGGATCCGAAACTTGCCCTAATATTCCGGTCGGTTCATTATATGAATCCTTCAATTGTACCAACATGATCCGGTCTACAAATATTCTTCCGGACGTCGTCGCGTCCACATCTCCTAGCGTGACCGTAACATCGGCGTCCGATGCGAGCGTGAAATCCGGTGCAACTGTCGAATACCAATCGTAATTCAGAGAAATCTTGTGGAGTTCGTCGTCGACCAAGTGATTGCTGTTGGAATAGATGTCGATGCTCATCCTCGATCCGGCCGGGTCCGCTCGCGCACGGACATAGCACTTGTAGGTTCCTGCGCGGACGGTCGTTAGTCGTGAGTCGATAATCTCCGGAGCGTTCGTGCATTTAGCCAGTGCTTTACCGTTGAAGGCATTTTCATCATCGATGTCTTGGCCCGCTTCCATTTGGAATGCTTCGGCCTCGAATGAATAGATTGTGGTACTTCCTTCTTCGGAATCGTCAAGACCGTCGTTATCGGTATCTCCCCCGGCGCATATCCCCATTGTCATTTTTTGCGATATCGGCAAGATGAAGTCATTTGTTACTCCGTTATTTGTAACTTCGACGGTGAACGGAGATAGGTACTCGACGCTTGACGAATCCTGGGAGAGTTCCGTGAGCAGTATTTCTTCCGTCTGCCCCTCTTCATCCGTCTGTCCGCTGAACGCCGGGTCATCGTTCCAGTCCGTTATTACCACATTCGCATACTCGATTGGCTCATTATCCCCGTCTACGATAGTCGGAATGAAATGCCATTTTACATCCACCGTGCTGGTGTCTTGAATGGCCAGCGATCCTCGCGCAAAAGACGTATCTATGAGCGTCACATCTGAATCATTTTTCGCATAGATGGGTGCTGTTTGCGGGGCTGTAATGGTGCAGTCTGTTACCGTTGGCGACGAACCATCACAGTAGATTGCATAGTCGCAACCATCGAAATCCGAACCCGCAATGCTGGAGGAGGAATCCTCCAGATAAATTCCTTTATCGCATTGCGAGATAGAGCTTTCGACCAGCTCTGGAGGCTCCAATACGCCGTCGGACACCGATACAATCCCATAATCGCATCCTGTCACTGTGTTTCCTTGGATAACCGGCTTCGATTCGAGAATGTAGATTCCCACGCTCGAATCCGAGATTTCGCATTCCTGGACTGTGATGTCATCTGAAAGAATCTGTATGCCGCCCTGCAAGTTGCTGGGATTCTTCCACATCCCCGAGAACGTTGATTGCTCCAGTACCGCTGCTCCATCTATCCTGAACTTGTAGACATGATTGTTCTCCAGGATGCCGAAGGTGCAGTGGTCTGCGTACAATATACCGTCTTCGTCAACGAACAGGCCATATTCGCCGTCGCTCAGACATTTGAATAAAAGTGTAACATAGGAAAGATAGAGCGTTCCTTCGATGGTGACATCGTTGGCCATCTTGATGGTCTCAGGATTGGTATTTGACCCGCGGTAGATAGTGTCAGTTGACTCAATGACCCATTCCGCAGTATTGAGCGTTCCATCGGAGAGCGGAGACCCGGTTTCGCTTCTTGATACATTGACGCCGACATTGAAGATACTGACGACCATCAAGAAAGAGAGAGTGTAGCAATACAGTCTTTTCAATCGGAATTGTCGATGTCTACTATTTCGAGAGGGTATCACTTGAATACCTCCAGTCCCTACCCCCGTATCATTTTGGATTTATTTATTTCTTTCCCCTTTTCAAAATAATCTATGGTCAATCGCTTACATTAACAATATAAGTATATTTATCATACGTATTTTAATTCGTTTGTCTTCGCCAATTTATTTCGATTTATTTGTCCGCTTCATGAAACTTTTCCATTATGTTTATAAATATTTCTAATATGTCGTTTGAATGCGATTGATATAACAGGAATGAAAAAAACCAGATATTATTATGTTTTAAATAAATGCATTATCATTGATATTTTAAGCTCATGAATGGTGTACTGTTCGAAAATACATAGGAGTCAATCCGGCCTGCTATTCACTAATCATTGCTATTCCATCTAGGCCCAATAAACCTTCCAGTCCGGTTTATTAATCAATTCCTCCCAACCCCGATGCGAGCCGGCGTCGCCCTCGCGGCCGCAACAAGCCTCGGCCGCTCGGTCGATGCAGAATGAAACAGAATGATTGCCTACTCGTATCACGCATGTAATTCCCCCATTCCAGCCAACGTCTCAGATTGCATTGTGAATCACCTCTGTTGTCCGATAGTTTAGCGACATATGGAACCGGACCCTGTTGTATCAGTCCCGGAACGCGTCGAGGCTCTTTTAGAGTTCCAGGACCGACTAGGGATCCCTCCAGGTGAGCCACTCCTCTTTCAGGGTCCGTATATACCGCTCGACAAGCCCTACGCTTCATGTATGTGGGACGGCCCATGGCGCCACATCACGCTCCGCTCATCGAGATATGCAAAGGCGTTCCGGTGGTCGAACTCCTTCCCATTGTCTGTAGATACAGCCGTCGGGAATCTGTCCGAGAATGCCCTTGAATAGTAGTCAACCGTCGATTCTGCGGTCCTGTCCATGGCCTCCATCAGTGGCGGGCTGTATCTTGAAAAGGTGTCCACGCTTGCGTAGATCTGGACCTTCTGTCGTCAGATCCATCAAGTCGTCGTGTCGGTCACCAGAACCTGCCTCGGACCATCCACGACCAGTGGTTCGTACTTCTTTCTCGATCTACCCTTGCCACGAACCACCATGTGACCTAGCTGCCGGACCATCCTCCTGACAGTCCCCTCGCCCGGGATTATCCCTTTCGGCCTGATCACCATTCTTATCCACAGGAGGCCGGCCATTGGTGACAGCTCGTTGATAGTCACCTTGATAGCATCCTCGTCCTTGATCTCGTACCTGCGCTTCCGGCCGCTGCCGGCCCTTCTCCGCAGTACCCTCCGTTCCTGTGCCGACGGAACTTTTTGTAGAATGTCGATGAATTGAGCTCCAGCGCCCGTCTTACCAATTCGTGTGCCAAGCCGTGCCTGTCGATCTCCTTGAACATGTTGGTCCAGAACGCTAACGGAAAATGAAACCTCACTTTCCCATCCCCTCGTTTTTTTTACATAGTTGAGTTCCGCGTATAGCTGGCCGATGATCACCTTCAGTTCCTCGTTCTCCTGCCTAAGCTCCTTCTCCAATGGTCTTCCGTCATGCCGCAAGGTGTCCAAGTCCCCGGCGATGTATGTCCTCTTCCACATAGAATATGTTATTGGAGAAACTTTCCGTTCCCGGCATATCTCGGATGTCTTGTCGGGCGATCTAAGCACTAGGATGAAGATGTCGGCTTTTTCCTCAAGGGTGAAACGGCTCACGCCCGTAATGAATCATCTCCTCATTGGAATAATAAAGGAAATTGGGATCGTCCTCCGGTATTTTTTTGCGCAGTACATTGATAAACTCGCTAAAATTTCTGGGATCAACCGGCCAGAATTTCCAGAATCTACAGATATACTACTAGTAAAACCCAGACTAGTTTAAATGTTGATAGGGCCGAGGCCCCGATCCTAGCTTTATCTATTTGCCCAAACCGTACGGAAGATGGATTTTTTTTACATAATATGGGGTATGTTTTACATGAAATAGACAAAGGCAAATAAAAAATGCCGAGTGAATCTAATTATCGGACATTATAAAAAGCAACTGTTTAATTCTTCCTTTTTGATATCAGAAATGTAAATAGAATTGAAAAGAGGAAAATCGCGATAATAAATACATAGGTCCAGTCGAAATTGGAGTGCGTTTTATATTCGGCAGCATAAATGCGTATTTCCTTGTGGCTAATGCCATAATCATTGTCTTGAATCGTTATGTTTATTGAATGCCATCCTGATTTTTTGAAACTATGATTGATGATGTCGCCCGTCATATTGATATTGTCGATATTCCATTCTATTTTTTCTATTTTCCCATCTGGATCCGTTGATGACGAGGCATCCAAGATAAACTTTGTATTGATATGAATTTCATCAGGGATATCCACATTAATTATTGGCAAGATATTTAAAACTTCGATTTGTTTGGTGGATATATTAAAGTTATAATCATTATCGATCACAGTCAATATTATTCTGAAGATCCCCTTTTTATCATATGAATGACTTACATTCTCCCCGGATAGAAAATTATTATCGCCCAAATCCCAGTCCCACGATATTATTCTCCCGTCAGAATCTGAAGCCATGCTATAAAACTCAAAACGTGTTGTCATATCCCCAATCGATGGGGTTATTTTCATATCGACCATGGGAGGGTGGTTTTTATTTGAGATACTACCATTGTCTGCAATCCAAAATCTAAGTGGTGGTGTAGTAATATTTCCCTCCCAAAAATAACCAACATCATCTATCCCATCGCTATCGGAGTCTAATATCGTAAATTTTTTTATACTGCTATAAAGTGATTGTATGTAATAGTAATGGTAATTTATATCGAAATAGATGTTTTTACCCGCGGGTTTAAGATCCATTCCTATTGTATTGTTATTCATCAACATTGTAGAACAAAATGTAATATTTTCACCAGGTTTCAACTGTAAAAGCATTGAATTACTGTCCCAATTAGGACCGGGACCATCCCATATAGAAATGTTAAATACTTGGATTTGAAAATTTAAACGATTCCATCCCGGCCTTAAATAACTCAGGTTAACCTCATAATCATTCGTATTCGTTATTGATACCTCAAATGATATCGGGCTATCAGCTGAGATCCATGTTTTATTGAGCTTCTGTATTAGTATCAGTCCGTTTTCTTCCGCTTGTGTCATGTATGTCTCATTGTTAATTGAAAGACCGGTGTTTGTATCAGTCGCGGATGTCATTTTACTTTGAGTTATAAGCAACAATAGCATAAGAGAGAATAAGGTTAAACAGACTATTGTTTTTTTCTCTCTAACATCCTCATGGAGACATTGTCCGCATCGAAAATGCCATCCCTGCCCGGGCCAAATCATCATCCTTTTTTTAATGGTTCCTTTCGTCCGGAATTTTACGAGGATCCTTTGTTTGCTCTTATTTTGTTTCATGGATGGAACTTTCCTAGCGATATTTTATTGGCGATTAATATATCCGTGCTATCATATTTATATTCCAAATCTACAAATGTGGGTAAACAATTGCCATTTGTATCAATCCATAGGTTTGGGTCGCAATATGTAATTGCTTCACCTACTGATACTCGCCCGTCTTGATCAGCATCTGCATCCACTGGTATCCATGTGTGTTGCATATGAAAATGCGATGCCAATGTGTCCCAATAGGTATCTTCTCCATGAAATGCATCCATTATTTTTTCAATAGTATCACTGAATCCATCATCATTATAATCACCAATGGAGAGATCCTGTTCCTGTGAGGTGGTTATTATTATTCTATTCTCTCCTCCACAATCATCAATAAACCCCCCACTAAAACATGAAGATATTATAAGAATCAATTTCGAATATTTGGGGATATCATTGAGATCTTCATAAAGGTAATCATCCCACAATTTACTTTCCCCTATTTGTATTCCTTCATCGACACCTCCCCATACATCACTTTCTAATCCATTAATGCCATTGAAATCATAATTGATATCTGTTTCTCGATATTCATTTTGTTCATGGCCATTATCTCCATCCCAAGTAAATCTGGGTCTGCCTCCACCGCCTTCAAGATTATAATTTTCCCCATCACTATACATACCGGCTCCATGAGAACTAAACACTATCAATATTATGTCATTTTCATCGGATTTTGATGGCAACCAATTTTTTATAGCACTTCTGATATTATCAACAGTTGCCTCGTTTTCATCAGTGAATCCCGGATGCAGTGTTTTAACCCCGTCAAATGAATAATGGTCAATCAATAAATGGTTCCAATAATCGATAGTATTTGAAAATCTTTCCGCTCCCAGCCCTATTGTCCCGGCAACTAAAACTGCCCATCTATCATTTTTTATTATGATATTTGAGGAGTAAACCGATGTTTCTTCACCATCATAAAATCCATCATCATCCGAATCTCGCATTCCATCAACTATCCCGTCGGTTTTATAATCTAATGGATCTGGCATGTTCTTGCCCTTTGTCACCCAGTTCTTTACATTTGTTTCCGACAGGTCATAATTCTTTGTCTTGAGCAGCAATACCTTGTCTATCACCACGTTCGGTGCCCGTTTGGCATATGTACAGAGTGCAATAGTCGTATCGGAAAAGACCCCGAACGACTCGC